>JBGAIS010000048.1:0-22929 GCA_044225355.1 Casimicrobiaceae bacterium
GTCGTCCCTCCGCGCCTCGCCCTCCAGGGAAACGCCAAATGCTAAAAGCCCTCGCAGTCGCGTCGCTCGCCGTCACCGCCCACTGCGCGCTCGCGCAGGAACGCATCGATCCGGCCGCATGGATGAGCGCCAAGCCCGCATCTTCCGTGAAAGTGGCACCCACCGCCGAGCCGGGCGTCTATCTCGTCAGCGCGAAGGTCTCCGACCTCGCGACCGACAAGATCCTCGCGACGCCGGAGCTTCGCGTGGTCGCCGGCGCCGCGCCGGCAACGTTCGAGCTGGGCATCGACCCGGTCGTCGTGATCAAGTTCGTGGTGTCGGTCGCCGCCGACGGTCGCTCCGCGGAATACACGAGCGAGGTGCGCCGCAATCGCAAGGTCGAGAGCGCGCATTCGGCGACGCTCGCGCTCGCGAAGCCGGGCTGACGCCCGCGCCGGGCTACCGGGGCTCGCGCCGGGTCGTCAGATGCCCGCGTACCACTGGTAGCCTTGGTCTTCCCAGTAGCCGCCCTTCCCGCCCGCGATGCTCGCGAACGACGAGACGAACTCGATCGACGTGATGTACTTCGCGTGCTTGTAGCCTAGCTGCCGCTCGACCCGCAGCCGAAGCGGCGCGCCGTTGGGCACCGGAAGCGGCGCGTCGTTGAGCTCGTAGGCGAGGATGGTCTGCTCGTGGCGCGCGTCGTCGAAGTCGATGCTCTCGTAGTAGAGGTCGGTGCCGTCCTCCGCCATCGGGTCGGCGCAGTAGAGCATCACGTAGCGCGCCTCCGCCTTGGGCTTCACGAGATCGAGCAGCGCGGACATGCGGGCGCCCTTCCACTTCGCGATCGCGCTCCACCCCTCGACGCAATCGTGGCGCGTGATCTGCGTGCGCGACGGCAGCGCGCGCACGTCCGCCAGCGTGAGCTTGCGCGGCGACTCGCACAACCCGCCCACGTCCAGCGTGTAGTCCGCGAACCCGCCCTGCACCCACGCGGCGTACTTGTCCGAGTTGGGCTCGTTGGTGCCGTTGCTGCGGAACGTGGGCGAGCGGTCCTTCTCCGCGAACTCCTGCGCGAGCGCCTTGCGTCCCACGGCCTTGGCGAGCGCCTCGTTGAGCGGCTCGACGGCATTCAGCACCTTCGGGAACCACTCGGTGCGGGAGAGATTGTCGCAGCCCGCGAGCGCCGCGGTGGACGACAGCGCCGCGGCCTTGAGGAACGCGCGACGCGGCAGGCGCCTGCGCAAACGGAAGGGTTTCGTCATTTCAAGGGCCTCACGACGCCACGCGGTAGCGGCCGGTGATCATCGACCGCAGGTTGTTCCAGAGGCCGGTGACGATCACCTGGAACACGTGCACGAGGACGAACGCGACGAGGAGCCACGCGAGGAGAAAGTGGATCGAGCGCGCCGACTGCCGCCCGCCGACGATGTCCACCCACCCGGCGAGCACGGCGTTGAGCCAGGGCGACATCGCGAGCCCCATCAGCACGATGAGCGGCAGCACCACGAAGACGATGGCGAGGTACGCGAGCTTCTGCAGGACGTTGTAGCGCTTCGCTTCCTCGCCCGTCGGGTGGCGGAACCGGAGGTGATCGCGGATCGACGCGCCGATGCCGCGGAGCTCCCCGCGCGTCGGCGCGAGGTCGCGCGAGAGATGGCGGCTTGCCACGGCGTACGCGATGAACGCGAGGCCGTTCAGCACCAGCACCCAGGCGAAGAAGAAGTGCCACGTGCGCGCCATCGACAGCCACTGCGGCCCGGGCAGCATGAGCCACATCGGGAAGGTCGACTGCGCCCATTGGCCGTCGGGACCCTTCACCGCGCCGAGCCAGCCGGTGGTATCGAACTCCTTGCCGAAGACGCGCGTCACGCCGATCGGCTCCCCCGCCGGCGAGACGCGCGCGCCGATCTCGAGCACCGGCGCAATGCCGTTGTACGACGACTTGCCGAAATTGAGCGCGGGGTGCGCGTTGAAGATCTGCAGGCCGCTCATGAACAGCACGGTGAGCGCCACCACGTTGATCCAGTGCATGATGCGCACGGGCAGCGTGTGGCGGTAGTAGACCTGGGCCTGCGGGGTGGCGGCGGGATCGCTCATCGCATCAATGGTCGACGGCGGTGCCGCGACCCTTACAATCGCGTCCATGTCCGCGCCCTACGCCACGCTGACGCCGGACCGCATCCTCGACGCGCTCGAGGGCGTGGGCGTGCGCGGCGACGGGCGGATGATCGCCCTCAACAGCTACGAGAACCGGGTCTATCTCGTCCATTGCGAAGACGCCCCTTCCGTGGTGGTGAAATTCTACCGCCCGGGCCGGTGGTCCGACGAGCAGATCGACGAGGAGCACGCGTTCGTCACGGAGCTCGCGGACCGCGAGGTCCCCGTCGTGGCGCCGCTGGCGCCGGGCGGACGCACGCTACATCACGACGGCGACCTGCGCTTCGCGGTGTACCCGAGGCGGGGCGGGCGCACGCCGGAGATCGACGACCCCGCGACGCTCACGTGGATCGGCCGCTTCATCGGGCGCATCCACGCCGTCGGCGCGCAAGCGCCCTTCCGCCATCGCCCCGCGCTGGACATCGCGACCTTCGGCGACGAGCCGCGGCAATTCCTGCTCTCGTCGGGATTCGTCCCGGGGGACCTGCGACCGGCGTACGAGAGCGTATCCGCGATGGCGCTCGAGGGCGTGCGCAGGGCGTTCGCGCAGGCCGCCGGCGTGGCCACGCTGCGACTGCACGGCGACTGCCACGCGAGCAACGTGCTGTGGACGCCCGAGGGTCCGCACTTCGTCGACTTCGACGACGCGCGAACCGGCCCCGCGGTGCAGGACCTGTGGATGCTGCTCTCCGGCGACCGTGCCGCCATGACGCGCCAGCTGGGCGACGTGATCGACGGCTACGAGGACTTCGCGCCGTTCGACCGTCGCGAGCTCGTGCTCGTCGAGCCCCTGCGCACGCTGCGCCTCGTGCACTACTCCGCGTGGATCGCGCGCCGCTGGGACGACCCCGCGTTCCCCGCGGCATTCCCCTGGTTCGACACGCAGCGCTACTGGCAGGACCGGGTCCTCGAGCTGCGCGAGCAGATCGCCGCGATGGACGAGCCTCCCCTCGTCATTTGAGGAGAAGGTAGATTCCCTGCCCGAGGTAGGCGACCGACAGGACCACGATGAGCGCGCGGCTCCAGAGCCGGAACTGCGCGTCGCTGATGCGGTCGAGCACGAGCCGCGACGACTGCGTGCCGATCACCGCCAGCACCACCGCCAGCGCGAGGATGTACGGCGAGAGCTCGCCGCCCACCACCGCGAGCGCCGCGCCGAAGTACACGAGCTTGCCGAAGTGGCCGAGCGTCTGCACGGCCGCCTTGGTCGAGATGATGCCGCGGCGATCGAGGCCCGACTGGATGAAGAACGTGTCGAGGATGGGACCCGATACCCCGGCCAGGAGCTGCAGCGCCATGCACACGGCGCCCGCGCCCACCGCGTGCCACGGGCGCGCGACGTTGAGCCGGGCATGCGCCGGCAACGCCATCGCGAGGAACGGCGTGAGCCCCAGGATGACGAAGGAGATGCCCTTCTCGGGAACTGCCGCGACCAGCGCGAACGCGATCACCGCGACCACCGACCCCGCGGCGAATCGGGCGACGATGCCCCAGTGGATGTGCGCGCGCCACAGCCACGCGCGCCATCCGTTGGAGGTCATCTGCGTGACGCCGTGCATGACCATCGCGGCCGGCAGCGACATCATCGCGAGCAGGAGGCCCATGAGGACCATGCCGCCCGCCATGCCGAAGATACCCGACAGGAACGAGGTCCCCAGGACCCCCACGACGAGCGTGGCGAGCATGGGAAGGCTCAGCATGGCGCGGCTTGGGAGACGGTCGTCACGATGCCACGAAGCGTAGGCGCGGCGGCGCTCGCGCGCAAACGGGTTTCCCTGGGCCTACCCCAACTTTACCTGGGGCTAGAAAGGCCGTCCCGCGCGTGACCGGGACGCACGCCCAGGCTCAGGCGAGCGTAACCTCCGCGCGTACGGTCCCGGCGCGCTCGTGACGCGCCACGAGCTTCACCACGTCGCCCGCCTCGCCCTTCACGATCCACTCGAGCTTCATGCGGTCGTCGGTGACGTGAGGATCGGGCCAGAACGAGATGCCCGTGTGCTTGTAGGCCCGTCCCTCGAGCTGCCCGTGCTCCTCGCGCGCCTTGCCCTGCACGAGCGATGCGCCTTCGGGGAGCGATACCTCCGACACGACGCCGCGCACCACCTTGCGGTCGAGAGCGCGCTTGCTGACGTACGTCGGGAGCCAGCCCGTGTTCTGCACCACGAGCGTGACGGCATGGTGCCCGCCGCCCAGCGCCTGCGCCCCGGCGTGGACGAGCTCGAGCTTCGGCGAGACGAGCGCGTTCCACAGGAGCCACCGGGGAAAGCGCGCGATCTCGCGCTCGAGGCACTGCGGCGGCGGATTCGAGAAGGCGTGGAAGCGATTCCAGCCACCGATCTCCACGCGCCCGAGCGCGGGATGGTCGAACGGCTTCCACGGCGCGTGCCCGAGGCCGCCCAGCTTCTCGTCGCTCCAGCGCAGGATCGCGAGGTCGTCCTCGGGCGGGTGGTCGCGGAACCAGTCGATGAACTTGTAGTCGCGAAGGCCCGCCTCGCGCATCGGCGACCAGATCTCGACCACCCAGCTGAAGATCCCGAGGTGCTCGTACACCCAGTCGAAGGTGCCGCCGATGACGGACTTCGGGTGATAACGGAACTCGTGGTAGACGGAGATGTTGGGATAGCCCGTGAGCTCGGTGCCCTTCTGCCCCGCCTTCTGGTAGACCCAAAGGTCCTCCGCGTGCATCTCCTCGTCGGGCTGGTGCTCGAACGGCCGCAGCAGCACGCCGCTCCACGTATGGAACGAGATGCCGCCCGTGAGGTTCGCGTGGCGCGTGACGAAGTCGACCACCGCTCGCACCTCGGGCTCGGACGTGGGATACGGGCCCGCGCCCTGCTGCTCGAACTCCTGCCGCCACGAGGCGGGAAAGTTGCGATTGAGGTCGAGCCCCTGCGCGCGCTTCTTGATGCGCAGCGTGTGGCCGTCGTAGCCCGCGACCGAGCCCTCGGGGACGATGCGGTAGTACGTCCCGCCCGTCTCCGTCGGATCGCGCCGGATCATGAGGCGCGGCTCGTCGGGATGCGCCTTCCACACGCCGTTGGCGTCGGGGATGCGCATCTGCAGGATGCGGCCGTCGCCGTCGATATCCTCCACGGTCAGGCCCTCGAGCTCCTCCTCGTCGTGCGGATACGGCCGCGTGCTCGAGCGGATCCAGCGCGGCTTGTCGGCGAGCGCCCATTCCGCGCCGTCGGGATTGATGCGCGGGCACACGTAGAACGCGCGGGTGTCGAGGGCGCGGGTCACGTCGGGGTCGCGCCCGTGCTGCGTCACGAGCGTGTGGATGAAGTAAAGCGTGGCCGCCGACGCGGCGACCTCCGTCGCGTGGATGTTGCCGTCGACCCACAGCGCGGGCTTCTCCGCCGCGGGGCCGGTCGACGCGTTGGTGACCGTCGCGACCAGGATGTCGCGGCCCTCGTGGCTCTTGCCGATCGACTCGACCGTCACGAGGTCGGGCCGCTCGGCGGCGAAGGCACGCAGGAGCCCGACGAGCTCGTCGTAGCGATAGAAGCGGTCGAAGGCGATGGTCACCATGGAAAGACCCGGTCGAGGCGCGCCGGCGATCGGGCGCTGATGCATCGCATGTTACCCATTCGGGCGCGACGTGCGGGCGAAGCCGCTTCAGCGCGCGGGAGCCCCGACGTCGAGGCGGTTGGCCTGCGCCTGCGGATGCGCGGGGTCGATCTCGAGGGCGCGCGCGAAGGCGGCCTGCGCCTGCGCGACGTCGCCCTGGGCGCGCCACGCCATGCCGAGGTTGTTCCAGGCGCGCGCGTTGCGCGGATTCGCGGCGAGGCTCGCCTGCCACAGCGCGACCTCGCTTCGATAGTCGAGGTTGCGTACCGCCGTCGCCGTGCCGAGCCCCGCTGCCAGCACGGCGACGATGGCCGCGAAGGCGCGCCCGCGCCACCGCGCGAATACGACGGCGCACACCGCCAGCGACACGCCGACGAGCGCGAGCGAGAGCTGGCGATCGTTGGCGAGGTCGTCGCGCGCGATGAGGGAATGGGTGGGCGCAAGATGCAGGAAGAACCACAGGACGCCGAAGCCCGGCAGCGCGCCCCGCAGCGTCGCGCGGAAACTCGCGACGAGTGCGACCACGAGCGCGATGGCGACGGCCCACCACGCGAGGCCGTGCAGCACGGGCACCTGCGGGTCGATGTCGAGGCGCAGCGTGGCGAGCGGCGCGGCGACGAGGTACGCGACGGCGCTCACCTGCGCATCGAGGTTCGCGAGCGGATCGCGCAGCGTCCACGCGTGGGCGAGCATGCGCCGATAACCCGGCATCGTGAGGATCGCCGCCGCCGCGACCGCCAGCAGTGCCAGGTGCGCGCCGGCGCGGCGCAGCGCGATCGCCCACGCGCCCCGGGTGCGCGCGAGCTCGACGAGCACGAGCGCGAACGGCAGCGTCCACGCGGTCTCCTTGGTGGCAAGCGCCGCCGCGAAGAGCGCGAGCGACGCCGCCCGCCACGCGCGCGACGACGCGTCGAGGCCCCGCTCCCAGCACAGGATCGCCGCGAGGTAGAAGAGCGCCATGAGCCCGGAGGACCGCCCCGACACGTACGTCACGACCTCGGTCTGCGCGGGATGCAGCGCGTACGCGAGGGCCACCGCGAGCGGCACGGCGCTGGCCGTCGCGGAGGGTCGCTCGAGCGGCGCATGCCCGAGCGGGCGCGACGGCATCGCGAGCGTGCCGTCGGTCCATCGGCGCGCGAGCATGAAGACGAGGATCGCGCAGGCCGCGTGGCACGCGACATTGAGCGCGTGGAAGGCCGCCGCGCTGCCGCCGCCCGTCGTCCACGAGAAGGTGTAGCTCGCCTTGAGCAGCGGCCGGATGCCGGGCATCGACGCCCGCCACGCCGGCCAGTCGTGCACCGCGGCGTTGTCGACGATCACGCGGAAGTCGTCGAACTGGAACGTGCCGGCGAACGCGGTGGCGTAGGCGGCGAGCACGGCCGCGACGACGATCGCGACGGCGCGCGCGGGCGTCATCGCGGCGCGCGCGCCGCGTCGAACGCGCGCTCGAGCATGGCGGCGGCGTCCCACCAGCGATCGCGCGCGCCGAGCATGACCACCGTCACGCGATGGCCTTCGCGCGTCGCGGTGAGCACGAGGTTGCGGCCCGCCTTCGACGTGTAGCCGGTCTTGAGGCCCGTCACGCCGGGGACGCGCCCGACGAACGCGTTGGTCGTGCGCAAGGCGATCTCGCGCCCGTCGAGGGTGCGGACGGCATGCGTCTCCTTCCCGGTCCACTCGGCAATGGCGGGCTGCGCGAGCGTCGCCGACGCGAGCGCCGCCAGGTCGGTGGCACTGGCGAGCATGCGCGGCACATCGTGGCCGCACGCGTTCACGAACGTCGTGGCCTCGAGTCGCATCGACTGCGCGCGCGCATTCATCCGCTCGACGAACGCGCTCGCGCTGCGCGACGTGCTCCCGAGCGCCAGGCAGGCGTCGTTCGCGGATGCCATGAGCATCGCGGCCATGAGGTCGCGGGCGCCTCCTCGCCGGCGCGAAGTCCGGCGCGCGCGCCGGTGGCCGCCGCGGCGCGCGAGGAGACGGTGACGATCGCCCCGGGCGTCGGTGCCCTCCGCGACGGCAGCGCCGTCATGAGCTTGGCGAGGAGGCCGGCGGCGGCCGCTTGGGCGCCGCGGCGAAGAGCGCGACACCGTCGAGTTCCACGAGGTAGCTCTTCGCGGCGCCGGGGAAGGCGTCGGTCGCAGGCGCGGCGAAGGCGCCGCACGCCGCGAGCAACAGGGCGACCACGCCCGCCTTCGCCGCGCGCTGGAATCTCGCCACGAGCGAAATCGGCCGCGATCGACCGGCGGCGCCGCCATCCAGAACGGCAGCAGCTTCTTCAGCTTGTTGACGCTGTCAGCGTCGAAGCCAGAGAAGGCTGCGCGGAGCCCGGCGGCCGCGGCGGCCATGCCGGCGCTGCCGCGCACCAGAGGCGTAACAGCGGCACGAGGCCGCGATCCCATGCCGGTGATGCGCGGCCCTTGCATTGGCTTTCGCCGACCATGCGCACCTGGTCGTCGCAGGGGCCGCTCGCCCCGAATCAGTCGGCGCGTCTCCACGCCCTTGCCGCACGCCGCGGCCGTGACCACGGCGAAATCCTTGCCGCACTTGCCCATGCCGCGAGTTGCGTCTGCTGGCGCGCCTTCGTGTAGCCCGCCGGCTCGCTCGCCGCGTACGGCCTTGGTCACGGCGGCACCAGAACTCGCCGCGACGCGACGCACACGCGCCGCCCGGCTCGAACATCTGCCACGCGGGCCCGTCGAGGCCCGCCTCGCACGTCTGCGCGGAGCCTGCGCCGCTTGCGCCCGTTGGCGTCCTGGCGCATGGTGGACGTGCAGTTGCCCACTTTCTTGCCCGATACCGTCTGCGTCATGTCGAAGGGCTGGCCTTCGGCCGTGCCCTTCATCTGCATGCCGCGTCCCGTCGTAGCTGTCGGTCGAGTAGGTGAATTCGCCCGAGCCCGTCATCGGGTTCTTGCCCGTGCAGGAGACGCGGAACGTGAACTTGTTGCCCGTGCGCTTCTGGTCGATCACCTGGCAGTTGTCGTCCTTGCCCTTCGGAACGAGGCCCGCGTCGTTACCCTTCTCCACGCACACGCGGTGCGTCTGCGCGGGCATGGCCATCGGCACGCCCGCCATCTCCATCTTCATGGTCACGTCCCAGAGATCGTCCCGCCTGGGCGAAGGCGCTGTGGCGAGGACCGCGCACGCGGCGAGCGCGGGCAGACATGGCCTGAGCAGCAATATAGTTCGATCCAACGATGAGCGTCGGCGCCTTGGTTCGCCGGCCGAAAGGCGCGATTGTAAGCGTTTCGCCTTCGCCCCACGTTCGCCGGCCCCTATTGTTCAGGGTTAGCGGCTAAGGCCAGGACCAACACTTGGGGGGCGGTTGCGTTGCCGGCCTTCGATACCGTATATTTATACGGCATCAACTCCCCATTCCCGTGGCCGTCGACCTCCTCCCGCCTTACGCCGAGCTCCACTGCCTGTCCAACTTCTCGTTCCTGCGAGGCGCCTCGCACCCGGCCGAGCTCGTGGAGCGGGCACGCGAGCTCGACTATTCGGCGCTCGCCCTCACCGACGAATGCTCCCTCGCCGGCGTGGTGCGCGCGCACGTGGCAGCGAAGGCGAGCCATCTGCGGCTTCTCATCGGCAGCGAGCTCACGCTCGTCGACGGCCTGAAGCTCGTCCTCTACGCCACCGACCGCGAGACGTACGGCGACCTCTCGCAGCTCGTCACCCGCGGACGCCGCGGCACATCGGTGAAGAAAGGCACGTACCGCCTCTCGCGCGACGACGTCTCGACGCTCGCGTCGGGCTGCCTCGCGCTGTGGATCCCCTCCGAAACGTTGAAGTCCCACGCCCGCGGCATCGAGCAGGGGCCCGGGGGCGCCGCCGACCCCTCGGCGCAGGCGCGCTGGATCGCCGACGTCTTCCCCGGCCGCGCGTGGATCGCGGCGGAGCTCTTCGCGCGAAGCGGCGATCGCGCCCGCCTGGCGGCGCTCGCCGCCCTCGGCAAGGACGCCGGCCTGCCGCTCGCGGCCGCCGGCGACGTCCACATGCACCTTCGCGCGCGCCGCGCGCTGCAGGACACGCTCACGGCCATCCGCCTGCGCACCCCGCTGTCGGAATGCGGCTACGCGCTCTTCCCCAACGGCGAGCGCCACCTGCGCTCGCGCGCGAGGCTGGGCGCGCTCTACCCGCGCGAGCTCACCGACGCCACCCTCGCCCTCTCCGAGCGCTGCCGCTTCTCGCTCGACGAGCTTCAATACGAGTATCCCGAGGAGCTCGTGCCACCGGGCGAGACGCCCGCGAGCCACCTGCGCGCGCTGGTCGAGGCCGGCATCGCGAGCCGCTACCCCGCGGGCGCGCCCGACTCCGTGCGCACGACCATCGAGAAGGAGCTCGCGCTCATCGCGGAGCTTCGCTACGAGGCCTACTTCCTCACGGTCGAGGACATCGTGCGCTTCGCGCGCAGCAAGGACATCCTCTGCCAGGGACGCGGCTCCGCCGCCAACTCCGCCGTGTGCTACGTGCTGGGCATCACGGCCATCGATCCCACGCTCATCAAGATGCTCTTCGGCCGCTTCATCAGCCGGGAGCGCACCGAGCCTCCGGACATCGACGTCGACTTCGAGCACCAGCGCCGCGAGGAGGTGATGCAGTACGTGTACGGCAAGTACGGCCGCGACCGCGCGGCGCTCGCCGCCACGCTCATCACGTATCGTCCCAAGAGCGCCACGCGCGACGTCGGCAAGGCGCTGGGGCTCGACCTCGCGCAAGTCGATCGCCTCAGCGGCGTGTTCGCGTGGTGGGACGGGCGCACGATCGAGCCCGCGCGCATTCGTGAAGCCGGCTTCGACCCCGACAATCCCCTCATCGTGCGGCTGGTAGCGCTCGCCGGCGAGATCATGGGGTTTCCGCGCCACCTCTCGCAACACGTCGGCGGCTTCGTCATCGCGCGCGGCCTCCTCGAGCGCATGGTGCCCGTGGAGAACGCGTCGATGAAGGACCGCTCGGTCATCCAGTGGGACAAGGACGACCTCGACGAGCTGCGCCTTCTCAAGGTCGACTGCCTCGCGCTCGGTATGCTCTCGGCCATCCGCCGCGCGCTGGCGCTCGTGTCGACGTTCCGCGATAAATCCTTCGGCCTGCTCGACATCCCCAAGGAGGACGCGGGCGTGTACGAGATGTGCCAGCGGGCCGACACGGTCGGCGTGTTCCAGATCGAGTCGCGCGCGCAGCAGTCGATGCTGCCCCGCCTGCGGCCGGCGAAGTTCTACGACCTCGTCGTGCAGATCGCCATCGTGCGGCCCGGCCCCATCCAGGGCGGCATGGTGCATCCCTACCTCAAGCGCCGCCAAGGCAAGGAGCCCATCCGCGACCTGGGCGAGAAAGTGAACCCGGTGCTCGAGCGCACGCTCGGCGTGCCCATCTTCCAGGAGCAGGTGATGCAGCTCGCCATCGACGCCGCCGGCTTCACGGCGGGCGAAGCCGACGAGCTGCGCCGCTCGATGGCCGCATGGCGGCGCAAGGGCGGCCTCGAGAAGTTCGAGCGCAAGCTCCTGGAAGGCATGGCGAAGAACGACATCCCGGCGGATTTCGCGAGGCAGGTCTACCAGCAGATCCTGGGCTTCGGCGAGTACGGCTTCCCGGAATCGCACTCCGCCTCGTTCTCGCTACTCGCGTACGCATCCGCGTGGCTCAAGCGCTACGAGCCCGCGGCGTTTTGCGCGGCGCTCCTCAATTCGCAGCCGATGGGCTTCTACGCCCCGTCCCAGCTCGTCGCCGACGCCCGCCGCCACGGCGTCCCCGTGCGCAACGTCGATGTCACCGTGAGCGACTGGGACTGCACGCTGGAAAAAACAGGGTCAGACCCTACTTGTCCTCCTCTGGAAATAAAGGGGTCAGACCCCATTTCCGCGTGCGGGAACGGGAAAATGGGGTCAGACCCCATTTCCGGCGATGGCGCGCCCGCGATGCGCCTGGGCCTTCGCATGGTCTCCGGCATGAAGGAGGACAGCGCCGCGCGCATCGTGGCGGCACGCAGCCAGCGTCCGTTCCTCCACGTCGCGGACCTCGCGCATCGCGCGTCGCTCGACCGCCGTGACCTCACCGCCCTCGCCGCCGCCGGCGCGCTCGCGCCGCTCACGGGGCATCGACATCACGCGGTGTGGGAGGTCGCCGGCGTGGAGAAGCTCCCGCCCATCCTCGCCGGCTCGACGTTCGACGAGGCCCCGCCCGCGCTCGACGCTCCCACCGAGGGCCAGGACATCGTCGCCGACTACCGCGCGCTCGGCCTCACGCTCGGGCGCCACCCGCTCGCGCTCCTGCGCGCGCAGCTCGCGGCCCGGCGCCTCGTCACCGCCTCCGAGATCGCGAACACCCCGCACGGCCGGGTCGGGCGCACCGCGGGCATCGTCATCGGCCGCCAGCGCCCCGACACCGCGAGCGGCGTCATATTCGTCACCCTCGAGGACGAGACCGGTGCCACCAACGTCATCGTGTGGCGCGATCTGTTCGACCGCCAGCGGCGCGAGCTCCTGGGCGCGCGCCTCATGGCCGTCTACGGCCGCGTGGAGCGCGAAGGCGAGGTCGTGCACCTCATCGCCGGACGCCTCGTCGACCTCACGCCCCTGCTGGGCGCGCTGCAGCCCAAGTCGCGCGACTTCCATTGACGGCCCCCGCCTTGCGGTCTCCGGCAGCCGGCAGCATGCGCGTGCTACTCTTTAGGGTTCCCGCAGAACTTTCCGGATACGGAGCTTCCCGTGCCAGGCCTTCTTCCGAACGTCGATCCCAAAGGTCTCCTCGAGTACTCGGTCGTCTTCACCGATCGCTCGCTCAACCACATGTCGCAGGGCTTCCAGGGCGTCATGCGCGACATCCGCGCCACCCTGAAGCACGTGTACCGCGCGCATTCCGTCGCGGTGGTGCCCGGCGGCGGCACGTTCGGCATGGAGGCCGTGGCGCGCCAGTTCGGCACGGGCCGCAAATGCCTCGTGCTGCGCAACGGCTGGTTCAGCTATCGCTGGACGCAGATATTCGACATGGGAAGCATCCCGTCCGAGAGCGTCGTGCTCAAGGCCCGCCCGGTCCGCGCGGGCAGCAAGGCGCCGTACGCGCCCGCGCCCGTCGACGAGGTCGTGGCCGCCATTCGCCGGGAGCGCCCGGCCGTCGTGTTCGCCCCGCACGTTGAGACCGCGTCCGGCATGATCCTCCCGGACGACTACCTGCGCGCCGTCACGGATGCGGTGCACGAGGTCGACGGCCTCTTCGTGCTCGATTGCATCGCGTCCGGCGCGATGTGGGTCGACATGGAGGCCACCGGCGTCGACATCCTCATCAGCGCGCCCCAAAAGGGCTGGAGCAGCTCGCCTTGCGCGGCGCTCGTCATGATGTCCCAGCGCGCCCGCGCCGCCATCGACGGCACCACGAGCACCAGCTTCGCCATCGACCTCAAGAAATGGCTGTCGATCATGGAAGCCTACGAGAAGGGCGGCCACGCGTACCACGGCACCATGCCCACCGACTCGCTGACGAGGCTGCGCGACGCCATGGTCGACACCGAGCGCTTCGGCTTCGATCGCGCGCGCGAAGCGCAAATCGAGCTCGGCCGCAAGGTGCGCGAGATGTTCGCGAGCCACGGCATCGCGAGCGTGGCGGCCCCGGGCTTCGAAGCCCCCGGCGTGGTCGTGAGCTACACGGACGACCCCGGCATCCACAGCGGCGCGAAGTTCATCGCGCAGGGCCTGCAGACCGCCGCGGGCGTTCCGCTGCAATGCGACGAGCCGGCCGACTTCAGGACGTTCCGCGTCGGGCTCTTCGGCCTCGACAAGCTCGCCAACGTCGGCCGCACGGTGCGAAGCCTCGAGCAGGCGCTCGCGCAGATCGAGGTCGACGCACTGCTGCCCACCCCGAAGTAACGGGGGCCCGCGCTACACGAGGTCGCGCAGCACGATCACGGCCTCGGCGCCGCCCGCCGTCTTGACCTTCACGCGCGATCCGGGCGGCGCGCGCAGCGTGTCGCGCACCGCGGGCAGCGGCAATTGCGCCGACGGATACCCGTTCACCTCGACGATCATGTCGCCGGCCTTGAGCCCGGCCGTGGCGGCCGGCCCGCCCGGCGTCACGTCGACCACCTTGAAGCCTTCCTCGAGCCGCTCGATCCACATGCCGCCGCGGTCGGCGATGTCGGGTGAGCCGAAGTTGAGGTAGCGCTCGAAGTAGATCGCGTCGTTCGGGAGGTCGTACGTCACCGCGAACTGCCGCATCAGCGCGAAGCCCACGTTGCCCGCGACCTCCGTCTTCACCGCCACGCCCTCGACCTTGGGGATGGCGACGATCGGGTTGGGCACCTCCACCGCGCCGAGCTTCAGCATCTTGCCCCGCGCGAGCGACGCGTGCATCGCCCCGTTCACGTCGGCACCCGTGACGGCCACATTCTTGGCGCCGAGCTTCTTCTCGAGCTCGTTCTTGCCCGCGAACGCGGGCGCGAGCGTCAGCGAGCCGCGGCTCCCCATGTCGAGCTCGAAGAGGCCCTCCACGCCGTCGATGCTGCCCTTGACGAGCGGCAGGCGGCCGCTCTCCGCCACCGGCACGCGCACGCCCACGCCCTGCTTCCACTGCGACGGCTCGTAGAGCACGATGCGCGAGCGCGCGTAGTCGACGCGAATGGGCATGCGCCCGAACCACTCGAGGCCGAGCACGCCGGCCACGTCGGTCAGGCCCTCCACGCGGCGCAGGAAGCCGTCGATGTCCGCGACGATGTAGCGCTGGCCCGCGAGCTCGACGCCGCCGATGACCGTGCTCGACACGATCATGTTCCTCTGCAACTCCTTGCCGGCGCCCGCGAGCACCGACGCGGTCTGCACGCTCAGCACGTTGGCGCCGCCCGCATCGAGCAGCATGCGGAAAGGCCCGCGGCCGTCCAGCATCACCTGCACGAAGAGATGCCCGCTCAGCGCCTCGAAGGGCACCTCGACCGACGCGCGGCCCGCGGGGAACGAGAGCTCGACGCGCTCGTCGGGCGGGCCGAACGGGACGTCGGCAATGGGCTCGTTGTAGACCAGCGTGCGCACCTTCACGGTCTCGTCGAACTTGGGATCGCCGCGGGAGGTGTGCACCTCGAACGGGATGCGCACGCCCTGCACGTCCTTGCGGTCCGAGTACACCTCCGTGCGCGTGACCTCCGCCTCGCGCTCGACCAGTCGCTCGATGAGCTTGCTCTCGGTGTCGATCCAGAACTCGAACGGCCGCCCGCCCTCGGGCACCAGGGTGACGACGTCGAACTTGCGCCCGCCGGCCTCGGCGCGCTCCTTGTACTCGATCTTCGCGCGGCCGCGGTTGGGAAACCAGAACGCGAGCTTGTCGCGATAGGCGGCGTTGGCAGCGAGCTCGAGCGCGACGGCGTTCGACTCGATCTTCGGGGACTCGGCGCCGTCCTGCGTCCACACGACCTTGCCGTCGTAGCCGGCCGCGCCGGTGATGGGCCCGATGCTGTAGCGGATGAGCGAGCGGCCCGTCGCGATATCGCTCCAGCGCACGACGTTCCCCTCGAGCCCCGCGGTGGCGAGCGTGACCTCGCTGTGCTGCGTCTTGAGCGCATCCCAGGCAGCGCCGCCGCTCGCGGCCTTCGCGGCCATGAGGATCGCCGCGGCGTCGGGCCGGGCGGGTTCGGCCTTGGCCGATTTCGCGGCGTCCGCCTTGGCGGGCTCGGCTGACTTGCGCGCCGGTTGCGCCGCGGGATTGCGAGGCGCCACGGTCTGCGCGGCGACGGGCAGCGATTTCGTCACCAGTATTTCCACTAGGAGTCGGCGGAACACGGGCAATCCGAGGTAAAAAGGCAATCTGTCATTATCGCAGATGCGCCGCGTCCGGCCGCCCGCGCGCGCCGGCCGCGGCGGACGGTCCTTTTCGCCCATGGCCACGCCGCGCACCGACCTCGCAACCGGACTCGTGCCCGCCTGGCTCGCCGGGTACACGCGCCTCACCGCCCGCGACGACGTCGCGGCCGGCACCACCCTCGCGGCCTATGCGGTGCCGAGCTCCATCGCCTACGCGCAGCTCGCGGGCATGCCCGTGCAGACCGGCCTGTATTGCTACCTGTACGCCGGCATCGCGTACGCGCTCATCGGCACCTCGCGCCAGCTCGCCGTGGGGCCCACGTCGTCGATCGCCCTGACGCTCGCCGTGAGCCTCGGCGCGCTCGCGGCGGGCGACCCCGCGCGTTACGCGGAGCTCGCGAGCGCCACGGCGTTCTTCACCGGGCTCATCGCGCTCTTCGCCGCCGCGATGCGCTGGGGCGGCGTGGTTCACTTCATCTCCGAGACCGTCCTCACGGGGTTCAAGATCGGCGCCGGCATCGTCATCGCGATGAGCACGCTGCCGCAGCTCCTCGGCATCAAGGCCGTGCACGGCGACCTCTGGCGCGTGGCGCTGTCGATCGTGTCGCAGCTCCCGAGCCTCCACGTCCCGTCGCTGGTCTTCGGCGTCGCGGCGTTCGCGGCGCTCGAGATCGGCCACGCGCTGCGACCGCGCTGGCCCATCCCGATCGTCGTGGTGGCGGTCTCGCTGGCGCTGATGGCGATTCCGCAGGCGCAGTCGCTCGGCATCGCCACCGTGGGCGCGTTTCCCGCGGGCATCCCGTGGCCGTCGCTGCCCGACCTGCACTGGACCGAGCTCGACACCCTCCTGCCGCTGTCGCTCGCGTGCTTCTTCCTCGCGTACAACGAGGGCGTCGCCGCGGCGCGGCTTCTCGCGCTTCGCCACGAATACTCGATCGACCCCAACCGCGAGCTGGGCGGCCTCGCGGCGGCCAGCATCGCGATCGCGGTCGGGCAGGATTCCCGTCCGCGGGCGGCCTCTCGCAATCGCTCGTCAACGACGAGGCGCGCGCGAGGACGCCGATGTCGATCGTCGTGTGCTCGGCGTGGATGGCCATCGTGCTGCTCTTCCTCACGGGGCTCTTCGACCGCCTGCCGCAGCCGCTCCTCGCGGCGCTCGTGCTCGCCTCCGTGCAAAGCATGTTCAAGGTCGACGAGCTTCGCCAGCTCTTCCGCGTGAGCAAGGGCGAGTTCTGGATCGCGCTCGTGACCATCGCAGCGGTGCTGGGGCTCGGCATCCTGAAGGGCGTGCTCGTCGCGTGCGTCTTCTCGCTCGCCATGCTGATCCGCCGCCTCGCGCTGCCGAGTGCGTGCAGCTCGGGCGGCTGCCCGGCACGGATCACTTCGTCTCGCTCGTGCGCCACCCCACCGCGCAGACCGTGCCCGGCGTGCTCGTGTTCCGGTGCAACGCGGCGCTCGTCTACTTCAACGTCGACAACGTGCGCGAGCACATGACCTCGCTCCTCGAGCGCTCGACCGTGCCCTTGCGCCGGATCATCGTCGACCTGGCCTTCACCACCGACATCGACCTGTCCACCGTTCGCATGCTCACCGGCTTCGCGCGGCGCGCGGCGGAGGAAGGCACGGCGGTGCTGCTCGCCGACGCCCACTACCGCGTGCGCCGGCTCCTGGCCCGCGAGAAGTGCACGTTGCTCGGCGACCTCTCGCGATCGTATTCCGTCGCCGAGCTCGTCGACGGCCTCGAGTTCGACCTGCCCGCGCCGGAGCTCGCCAAGGCGCAGGCCGACCGCGTCGCGCGTGGCTGAGCGCGACGGGGAAGGCGAGGTGCGCGAGGCGCCCGCGCCCGGGCGGCCCGCCCTCAAGGTCGCGCTCGCCTTCGTCTTCGTCGCGGTCGTCGTGACGTTCTTCGCGGCCGACGGCACGACGTACCTCGACCTCGGCACGATCAAGGCGCACCGCGACGGGCTCCTTCGCTTCACGCAAGCCCACTACGCGGAGGCGATCGCCGTCGCGTTCGCGATCTTCGTCGCGGCCACGGCGTTCAGCCTGCCGGGCGGGCTCATCCTGTCGCTGACCTTCGGCTTCGTGTTCGGGCGATGGGTCGGCACGGCTCTCGTGGTAGTCGCCGGCACCCTCGGCGCGACCCTCCTCTTCCTCGCCGCGCGCTACGTCGTGCAGGACGCCGTGCGCAAGCACCTGGGCGCGATCGGGGATCGCATCAACCAGGGCTTCACGCAGAACGCGCTCTCGTACATGCTCTTCCTGAGGCTCGTGCCCGTGTTCCCGTTCTTCCTCGTGAACCTCGCGCCCGCGCTCACCACGATCCGCCTGCGCACGTACGTGCTCGCGACGTTCATCGGGCTCATCCCGGGCACGTTCGTGTTCGTGAGCCTGGGCGAGGCGCTCGCGGGCATCGACTCGCTCGCGGGACTCGTGTCGTGGCGGACGCTCGTCGCGTTCGCGATGCTGGGAGCGCTGGCGCTCGTGCCGATCCTCGTACAGCGAAGACGCAGGCGGACTCGGCGTTAGAACGGCCGCGGCGGCCGGAAAGGCGCGCGCCGTCTCAGGGCACCGTCACGCCGATGGTGAAGAGCGCCGCGTTGGCGCCGAGCAGCACGAATTCGCCGCAATAGCGCACGTAGCAATAGCCTACCGAGGGGATGATCGCGGGCGCGATCTCGTAGTGGTTGAAGGGCACCTTGTCGCGATACTCGCCCTTGTACCCATGCAGCAGGCCCGCGGAGACCTTGACGTAGAACGGCGGCTGCTCCTTCCACGGCCGCCATTGCAGCGCGCCGTAGAGGTATTGCGAGAACTGCCCGAAGGAATTCTGGAACAGGGCGAGTCCCGCGATCCACTGGCCGTCGAGCCAGCGCTCGTTGAGCCGGTACTCCATGTCGAGGAGATACGACTGCTGGTGATCGGGGTCGTAGTGGAAGTGCCACGTGTAGTACGCGAACTGGAAGTACCAGCGATCGGTCAGCCACGGCTCCGGCGCGTTCCAGTCGGCCTTGGTCGCCCACAGCGTGCCGAGCGACGGCGCATCCTCGGCCGCCGCTTGCGCAGGCGCCGCGGCGCCTTGCGCGGGGGCGGGAGCGCTCGCGGCCTGCGCGGAGGCGACGGTGGGCGCGCACACGGCGAGGGCGACAAGCAGCGCGGACAGCAGGCAGCGAAGCATCACGGACGACGGGAAGGAGGCGAAGGCGGTTCGGTGGCGTGCGGCGGGCGTAACGATACCACAGGCCTCATGCAGCCGGGCACGCCGCCGACGCCGCGATGCGCGCCTTCGCGGCACTCACGTGCGCTGCCGCGGGCAAATCGACGCCGTTCTTCACCGCGGTGATCTCGGCGAGGATCGAGATCGCGATCTCGGGTGGCGTGCGGCTGCCGATGAAGAGCCCGATGGGCCCGTGCAGGCGCTCGATCTCCTCCGGCGTGACGTCGAACTCGACGAGCCGCTCGCGGCGCTTCGCGTTGTTGACGCGCGACCCGAGCGCGCCCACGTAGAACGCCGGCGACTTGAGCGCCTCCATGAGCGCGAGGACGTCGAGCTTCTCGATCGTGCGAGCGCCACCACCGCGCAGCGCCGTCGAGTCAGCATGGCCTTCACCGTAAATCGTCGGGCATCGTGCGCACGAGCGCACGCCCTGGACAAGTCCCACGTCCCGGCGGCATTCCCGCGCGACGCGGGTGATCGTCACCTGTAGTCGAGGTCTACGGCGATCTGCGCCAGGTACTCGAGGAGGCCGCGATGCGCCGACGAGCATGCGGTGCGGCCCGTGGATCGTCGCAGCGCCGTGCCGTCGAACGCGAGCCCGCCGACGGCCTGCGCCGGGTGCAGCGTCGTCGCCGGTGACGAGGTCGAGGCGGCGCGCGACGAGATGGCCGGCCTCGATCTCCCGCAGCAGCGCGCGCATGCCCGACGCCCGCGTGAGCGGCTCGACGACGAGCTGGATCGTGCCGCCGCAGGGCAGTCCGAAGCGCCGCGCCTCGTCCGCCGACACGCCGTACGTCACCGCCTCCGCCACGGTCTGGGTCATCCCGAGCCTGCGGGTGCGGTCGATGAGGTCGTCCTCGATGCAGCCGCCGGACACCGAGCCGACGACGAGGCCGTCGTCGCGCACCGCGAGCATCGCGCCCTCGGGCCGGGGCGAGCTGCCCCAGGTCTTGACCACCGTGACGAGCAGCACGCGCCGGCCGGCGTCGAGCCAGTCCGCGCTTCGCTTCAGCACCTCGAGATCGACACTGTCCATGGCAACCGCCCGTCCGTCGCTGACGAGGCTATTCTAGCGCCTTCGCGTCGACCCTCCGGGCCCTCCCCGCCGGCTTTGTCCTCCCCCTGCGCATCCCCCGCCCCCGCCACCGCAGCCATGCCCCTCCGCCCCCGTCCATGAGCCACCTCGAGCGCTTCGCCGTGCCGCTCGTCCTGGTCGCGATCTTCATCGCGCTGGCCACGGTCGCGCTCGACAAGCCGGGCTACTACTACGACGAGGTGATCTTCGTGCCGGTATCGCTGCGTGCGCTCGGTGCCTGCGACGTCGACGCCGCGGTCAGCATCCAGGCGGGCTGCGTGCCGCTGATGCAAACGCTCGGGTACGTGGGCACGGTGAAGGCCTGGCTGCACGCGCCGCTCATCGCGGCGTTCGGCGCCAACGTGTGGACGATCCGCCTGCCGTCGATCCTCATCGCGGCGGCCGCCATGCTGCTCCTCGCGTGGTTCGTGCGTCGCGAGCTGGGCGGCGCGTGGTCGGCGCTGCTGCTCGCGCTCCTGTGCACCGATCCCGTCATCCTCAATCACGCCCGCCTGGACTGGGGACCGCAGGTGATCGCAGCGTTCATGCGCGTGCTCGCGCTGGTCGCGCTGTGGCGATGGCTGCAGACCGGCGCCGCGCGGTGGCTCGTCGCGCTGTGCCTCGCGTTGCTCGTCGGGTTCGTCGACAAGCTCAACTTCGTGTGGGTGATAGGCAGCGTGCTCGCGGCCGGCGCGCTGGTCGCATGGCGGCTCGCCCTCCTCCGCCTGCGCGCGGGCCGGCCGTGGCAGCCCGCGATCGCGGGCGTCACCTGCGTCCTCCTCGCGTGGGGCGCGCTCACGCTCGTGCGCCGCGCGGCGCAGCTCGACATCCTGGGCGACGCACAGACGCTCTCGCTCGCGGCACAGGTGACCAAGGTCTGGAACCTCTACGCGCTCACCTTCAGCGGGATGTCGGTCATCAACTGGGTCTTCGGCGCCGACGTGCCCGTGACCATCGCGTTCAACATCCTGCTGCTCGTGCAGCTTGCCGCCGCGGTCCTGCTGCTCGCCTTCCTTCGACCGTGGACGCCCGCCCGGCGGCTCCTCGCGTTCCTCACGGCGGTGACCGCGTTCCTGCTCCTCGCCATCGTCGCGACCCGGCAGGTCGGGGGCTCGCACCATCTCGTCACGCTCTGGCCGCTGCCGGCGCTGCATCTCGTGACGCTCCTCGCGATCACGACGCAGCACCTCGGCAGCGAGGGCCGCTCGCCCAACATGGCGCTGCGCGCCACCATCGCCACCGCCGGCGCGATCGTCTGGGGCGCGCTCCTCGCGTGGAACGTCGCGATGGACTTCCGCTACGTCGACACGTGGCGCAACGACCGCGACTACCGGCCGCTGTTCGACCCCGCCATCGCCACGCTCGGCGCGCGGCTCACCGAGCTCGACGTCGATCGCGTCATCTCGGTCGACTGGGGATTGCATCAGCCGCTCGTCGCGCTCGCCGATCGGCGCAAGGCGGCACGCTATCGCGAATGGTCGTGGCGCCTCATCGACGCGCCCGACCTCACCCGCGACGACCTCCGCCAGGCCATCGCGAAGGACGTCGCCGGCAAGCGCGTCGCGTTCGTCCTGCACGCGCGCGGGCAAGCGGTGTTCGACGGCGCACGCGAGCGGCTCGACGCGCTCCTCGCGCACGACAGGCCGTGCCAGAAGTCGGAGGAAGGATTCGTCAACGCCGCCGGCAAGCCCCTGTACACCATCGTCGTCGCCGACTACAAGAACTGCGCCAAGCCCCAGTAAGTCATTAGGGCCCGTTCACACCACGGGCTTTAGCCCTTGCCCAGCCCGCGCACCGCGAGGTACGCGACGATCGCCGCGATGAGCGCGAGCGACACCCAGCGTATCCACCCCGCGTTGCCCGGCGCACGGCCGCTGGCGGTCTCGACCACCACGCCCGTCTCCTCGACGACCGCGACCACGGGAGGCGCCGCGACGCGCTCCGAGAACCGCGCGAAGAAGTCGTCGGCGAGCTTGGCCGCCGCGGCATCGATGAGGCGCGACCCGATCTGCGCGAGCTTGCCGCCGACCTGCGCCTTCACGAAATATTGCAGCGACGTCGACGACCCGTCGGAAGGCGCTAGGTTGACGCGCGCCTCGCCGTTGGCGAAACCCGCGGCGCCGCCCTGGCCCTCGAAGCGAAGCGTGTACCCGCGAGGCGGCGTGCTGTCCTCGATGCGCATGGTCCCGGTGAAGCGCGCGGACACGGGCCCGATCTTCGCGGCCGTCGTGGCCTTCCAGGTCGCGTCGTCGACCCGCTCGAGCGACTCGCAGCCGGGAATGCAGGCCTTGAGCGTCTCGGGATCGTTGAGCGCGGCCCAGACGGTTTCGGGGGGTGCCGGAATGATCCGGCTGTTGCTCATCTCCATGGCGGGCGCACGTGTTCGTTGGCAAGAGGGACGTCGAATCCATCGCGACGACCGCCGGTACGATACACCACCGCCGCCCCGGCGCTACGCGGCCGGCTTCGCCCGGAGACCGGCCGCGCCGCGGTCGCGTCCTCGATCGCGCGCCTGATCGAGCGCCGCCGAGAGCTCGCGCAGCGACGCGACGTTGTGCACCGGCAGGAAGTCGTCGACGAACGGAAGGATCGCGCGTATGCCCGCGGGCCGCGCCTCGAACCCCGCGTAGCGCAGGAGCGGATTGAGCCACACGAGCCGCGCGCAAGACTTCGACAGCCGCTCCACCTCGAACGCGAGCCCCTCGCCGCCGTCTGCGTCGAGGCCGTCGCTGATGAGGAGCACCACCGCGTTCTGACCGAGGAGCCTGCGCGACCATCGACGGTTGAACTCGGCGAGGCTCGCTCCGATGCGCGTGCCTCCCGCCCAGTCGTCGACCGATGCGGTCACGCGAGCGAGCGCCACGTCGACGTCGCGATGCGCGAGGTGGCGTGTGATGTTGGTGAGCCGGGTGCCGAACACGAGCGTGCGCACGCGATGGCGGTCGTTGGTGATCGCGTGCACGAAGTGCAGCAGCATGCGCGCGTAGCGGTCCATCGACCCCGATATGTCGCAGAGCACGACGAGCGGCGGCGCCCGCCGCACGCGCGCGCGAAACGCGAGCGGCGCCACCGCGCCCGCCGCGCCGGTCATGCGCCGCAGCGTGGCGCGGAGGTCGACGCGCGAGCCCCGCCGCGACGCCCGCGTGC
>JBGAIS010000299.1:0-2712 GCA_044225355.1 Casimicrobiaceae bacterium
CTTGGCGGCGTCCCGGCGACTGACGCTGGGAAGCCCCACGACGGCGGAGCTCGCGCAGCTGCGGGTGCAGGACAAGCGCGCGCCGCTCGCCATCGGCATCGGGCGCGCCGTGGGCCGCGCCGTCCCGTTGGCCGAGCTCGCCTGGCAGGAGACCGCGACGGGCTCGCGCGTCGCGCGCTTCGACGTCGCCTCGCCCGGCGCCGCGGCGATGCGCGTCGCCCTGCAGCTCGTTGCGCCCGTCGACGGGCTCACCGTGCGCGCCGCGGGCAGCGACGGCGCGTTCGGGGCCTACCGCGCCGCCGACATCGCCCGCGCGACGCACGACCGCGGCCAGTTCTGGACGCCCGACCTCGCGGGCGACGTCGCGACCCTCGAGCTCGAGGCGCAGCCCGGCGTGGACGTGACCGGCGTCACGCTCGTCGTGCCGCGCCTGTCGCATGAGGTCGTGGGCGGCGCGGGACTTGCGTCGCCGCTCGCCCCGGTCGCCCGCGCGACGGGCATCGGCGCGGCCGACACCTGCAACGTCGACCTCGCGTGCGTCGCGTCGGCCAACCCCGCCGCCGTCGACCTCGCGAAGTCGGTGGCCAAGCTCACCTTCGTCGGCGACGACGGGCGCGGGTATCTCTGCTCGGGCACGCTCATCAACGACAGCGTGAGCTCGAACACGCCGTACGTCTTCACCGCCGATCACTGCATCACGTCGGCAGGCGTCGCGGCCACGCTCAACACGTATTGGTTCTACGCGTCGCAGGCCTGCGACAGCAAGGTCTCGCCGCCGTTCGTTCACCTCGCGGGCGGCGCGCGGCTCCTCGGCCGCAGCCAGGACCACGACTGGGCCATCGTTGAGCTCAAGGAAACGCCGCCGGCGGGCACGAAGCTCGCGGCCTGGCGAGCGGAGGCGATCACGGTGGGCACCGCCGTCGCCTCGCTGCATCACCCCGCGGGAGACCTGATCAAATTCAGCCGGGGGCAGGTCACCGGCGACCGCCCGCTGTCCGACGACGACGTGAACGCCGATTTCACGGAGGTCGCGTGGACCTCGGGCATCACCGAAGGCGGCAGCAGCGGAGGCGCGCTCCTCACCCTCGCGTCCGGCGGCGCGTTCTACGAAGTGCGCGGCGGCCTGTACGCGGGCATCTCGTCGTGCAGCCTGCCGCACGCGCCCGACTACTACTCGCACCTCGAGACCGCGCTCCCCGTGATGCGCCAGTACCTCACACCCGACGCCGCGTCGCCCAACGGCGCGGTGCCCGCGGTCGAGTTCTACAACCGCACGCTCGATCACTACTTCCTGTCGACCAACCCCGTCGAGATCGACAACCTCGACAGCGGGCGCACGGTCGGATGGGTGCGCACCGGCCTGCGCTTCCTGGCCTACGATCACGAGGTCGCGGGCACGAGCCCCGTATGTCGCTTCTACCGGGCGCCGGCCTACGGCGACTCGCACTTCTACTCGGCGAGCCCCGACGAGTGCGCCGCCACGGCCGCGGCGCATCCGCTCGACTGGATCTACGAGAGCGCGAGCGTGTTCTGGATCCAGCTGCCGAACGCCACGACGGGGGCGTGCCCGGCCGGGTCCACGCAGCCCGTCTATCGCTTCTTCAACGCGCGCACGACCAATCACCGCTACACGGTGGAGCAGGTGATACGCGACCAGATGGACGCTTCGCCGGAGTGGGTGCCAGAAGGCTACGGGCCCGGCCCGTTCTATCCCATCATGTGCGCCGCGATGCAGTGACCCGCGAGCGCGGGGCGAATTAGAACCGGTAAGTCGCCTCGACGGGCGCGCCGACGTCGATGGCCGCGCCGGCGCTGCCGGCGACGATGGCGTTCACGCCGAACGTGACGCCGCCCAGCTTATCGTCCATCCGGAACTCGCCCAGCGTGCGCAAGGGCTCGATGCCGACGTGCGCGCTCTCCTGGTCCGTGGTCGTGACCTGGCAGCGCACCGACGGCTTGACGAGCTTCAGGATCACCGGGCCGATGGCGAGGGTGTCGACGTGGTCCTCGTCGAACGCGGGCAGCCCGTCGACCACGACGTTCGGCCGGAAGCGGTTCATCGGCAGCGCGGGGTGGCCGCGCTGCGCCAGGCGATCGTTGAGCTCGGCGAGCGATGCCGTGCTCGCGACGAGCACGGGATAGCCATCCGCGAACATCGTGCTCGCGCCTGAATCGCCCGCGTATTCGCGATTGCAGTAGCGCGTCACGGCGCGGTCGAAGCGCACGAGCCGCACGTCGTGGGCGAGCCAGTCGGAAAGCCACGCCGCCGCGGCGTCGCCGGCGTCGGCGCCGCGCACGTCGCTGCGCCACACCACCACCCCGCGCGACGCGCCAGGCGGAGCGAGCGGCACGTCGCACGTGCGCATGTAGGGGGCGTCGAGGCGAAGGCGCTCCGCTTCCGCGCGCACGCCGACGAGCGCCATGCGGGGGAATTCGCGCTGGGTGAGGAAGCGCCCGTGCTCGTCGACCACCATCCACTCGCGGTCGCCCGCGCCGCCGCTGACGAGGCCCGTGGGCGCGACGTCGGCGCGGGAGAGGTCGAGCCCCCGGCAGCCCTTGATCGGGTAGACGTGCAGCGAGGCGACCCGCGCGGCCGTCACGGCATCCGCGTCAGCGAAGCCCTGCAACGTAGTCGGCGAGCGCCTTCATCTGGGTGTCCGTCATCCGCTGCGCCACCGCCGCCATCACGCGGCCGTCGGCGTCCTTGCCGCC
>JBGAIS010000300.1:0-2681 GCA_044225355.1 Casimicrobiaceae bacterium
CGCGCTATGGGGCGGCGCGCTCGTGCTGTCGGCGGTGGTCGCGAACCAGCTGCTGTCGGCGTGGCGCGGGCGCGCGGGCGACGTCGCCGAGCCGCTGCCGGGCCCCTGACGACCCGAGGCGCGGACGATGCTCGCCCTTCCCGACTACCCCGCGGGCTTCCTGCCCGCGACCGCGTTCGTGATCGTGATCGCGGGCGTGGGCAAGGGCGCGTTCGGCCAGGGCACGGCGGGCCTCGCGGTGCCGCTCATGGCGATGTTCATCGCCCCCGCCGAGGCGGCCGGCATCATGCTCCCCATCCTCTGCCTCATGGACGTCTTCGGCGTGCATGCCTACAAGAAGGCGTGGTCGCGCGAGGACATCAAGGCGCTGCTTCCCGGCGCGATCACGGGCATCGCTATCGGCGGCATCGCGTTCGGCGCGCTGTCGGCGAACGCGGTGCGCCTCGTCATCGGCGTGATCAGCATCGTGTTCGCGCTCAACGCGTGGCTGCGGCTCACCGAGCGCATCGCGCGATTCCTCGCCCGCGCCGCGAAGCCTCCGGGCAAGGTGGCCGCCATCGTGTGGGGCGCGCTCTCCGGCTTCACGAGCACGCTCGCCCATGCGGGCGGGCCGCCGTACACCATCTACATGCTGGGCCGCGGCGTGGACAAGACCGTGTTCGTCGCGACGTCGTCGGTCTTCTTCTTCGCGGTCAATTACATCAAGCTGGTCCCTTACTATTTCCTGGGCCAGCTCAACGTCGGGAACCTTTCCACCGCCCTCGTCTTCGCGCCCCTCGTGCCGCTCGCGGTGTGGCTCGGCGTGTGGCTTCACTGGAGGATCTCGCAGGCCGTCTTCATGCAGGTCACCTACACCCTTCTCCTCGCGACGGGCGTGAAGCTCGTCTACGACGGCCTCACGCATTAGGAGCGGCAACTGGGCTGCGCTATCATGCGCGCCATCGCCGCCCCGGGGCGCTCCCGCACATGAAGCAGACTTTCCTCGATTTCGAGCAGCCCATCGCCGAGCTCCAGCAGAAGATCGACGAGCTGCGCTTCGTGCACGAGGACTCGGCCGTCGACATCTCCGACGAGATCTCGCGCCTCACGAAGAAGAGCCAGCAGCTCACGAAGGACATCTACACCAAGCTGTCCGCGTGGCAGATCGCGCAAGTGGCGCGACATCCGCAGCGGCCGTACACGCTCGACTACGTCGCCGGCATGTTCAGCGATTTCCGCGAGCTCCATGGCGATCGCTCGTACGCCGACGACCCCGCCATCGTCGGCGGCCTCGCGCGCTTCAACGGTACGCCGTGCATGGTCATCGGCCACCAGAAGGGGCGCGACACGAAGGAGAAGATCCACCGCAACTTCGGCATGCCGCGGCCCGAGGGCTACCGCAAGGCCATGCGCCTCATGAAGCTCGCGGAGAAATTCGGCCTGCCGCTCTTCACGTTCGTCGACACGCCGGGCGCATACCCCGGCATCGGGGCGGAGGAGCGCGGGCAATCGGAGGCCATCGGCCGTAACCTGTACGAGATGGCGGGCCTGCGCGTGCCGGTGATCGTCACGGTCATCGGCGAGGGCGGCTCGGGCGGCGCGCTCGCCATCGCCATCGGCGACGTCACGCTGATGCTGCAGTACTCGACGTACTCCGTCATCTCGCCCGAGGGCTGCGCATCCATCCTGTGGAAATCCGCGGAGCACGCGTCCGACGCGGCGGAAATCCTGGGCATCACCGCACCTCGCCTGAAGCAGCTCGGGCTCATCGACAAGGTCATCACCGAGCCCCTGGGCGGCGCTCATCGCGATCACGCCGCGATGATGGTCACGCTCAAGAAGGCGCTCACCGAGGCGCTGCGCCACCTGGCGGAGCTGCCCGTCGACACGCTGCTCGAGCAGCGCGAGGACCGCATCCTCGCGTACGGCAAGTACAAGGAAATCCCCGCGGGGTAGCCTCATCGCCGCGCAGGCGCCGGCACCATGAGCGACCACGCCGTCCATCGCATCCGCGACGCGGTGGCCGCGTCGCTCGCCGCGCACGTGGCCTCCGGGAGCGCGGTCGCGCTCGCGCTGTCGGGCGGACGCGACTCGGTGGTGCTCCTCGACGCGCTGGTCGCCGTCGCCCCTGCTCGCGGTCACGCAGTGTCCGGGCTCCACGTGCATCACGGACTGTCCGCGAATGCGGACGCGTGGCTCGCGTTCTGCCGAACGCTGTGCGAGGCGTGCGGCGTCCCTCTCGACGCCCGTCGCGTGCACGTGGAGCGTGCGCCGCGGTCGAGCCTCGAAGGCGAGGCGAGGCGCGCGCGATACGAGGCGCTGGCGCAAGGCGCGATCGCGATGCGCGCGCCGTGCGTGGCGCTCGCGCATCATCGAGACGACCAGGCGGAGACGCTCCTCCTGCAGCTCCTGCGCGGATCGGGTCCCCACGGGCTCGCGGGCATGGGCGCGCGCCGCGACGACCCGCGTGGCGTCGCGTGGTGGCGGCCGCTCCTCGGGACGTCGCGCGCGGACATCGACGCGTACGCGGCCGCGCGCACGCTGCGCTGGGTCGACGACGAGAGCAACGACAGCACGCGACACCTGCGCAACGCCGTGCGCCACGTCGCGATGCCCGCGATCGCTTCGATCGCGCCTCACGCGTCGGCGACGCTCGCGCGCGCGGCCGCGCACCAGGCCGAGGCCGCGGCGCTCGCCGACGA
>JBGAIS010000049.1:0-23560 GCA_044225355.1 Casimicrobiaceae bacterium
GGGCAGGCATGGGAAGAGCTTTATACAATACCGCGTCACTCGACGCGAAGGGCAGGCAAGACATGGGACGGCTCACGACGCACGTGCTCGACACCGCCGGCGGCACGCCGGGCGCGGGCGTTCGCATCACGCTGTACCGCAATGCGGCCGAGCGGTACATGCTCATCGGCGACGCGGTCACCAACGCCGACGGCCGCTGCGACGCGCCGCTCCTCGAGGGCGCCGCGTTCACGCCCGGGCGGTATCGACTCGTGTTCGCGTGCGGCGAGTATTTCGCGGCGCGGGGCGTCGCCCTGCCCGACCCGCCGTTCGTCGACGAGGTGGTGCTCGACTTCGGCGTGGCCGACGCCTCGCTGCACTATCACGTGCCGCTGCTCGTCTCGCCCTGGAGCTACTCCACGTACCGCGGGAGCTGAACGGCGCACTGCCGGGGAGCGCCGCGCGCACCCTCCGGCGGCCGCTGCACCGGCATGGCGCGAGGTTTCGCCGCACCCGCCGGGGACGTACCATCGGGTTTTCTCCGGCCTCACGAGGAACTCCATGGCCTTCGCCCCGCACTCGACAGGACGCCTCTTCTCCCGGCTTGCCCTTGCCTGCACGCTGCTCGCCGGCGCGGCCCTCGCGCACGCGCAAAGCTGGCCAGCGAGGCCCATCAAGCTCCTCGTGCCCCTCGCGGCGGGCAGCACCGCGGACATCGTGTCGCGCTACGCGGCGCTGGAGCTCGGCAAGGTGCTGGGCCAGACGGTCGTGGTGGAGAACAAGCCCGGCGCGGGCGGCACCATCGCGATGGCCGAGCTCGCGCGCGCGCCGGCCGATGGCTACACCATCGCCTTCGCGTCCCAGGGCACGCTCGTGTTCAACCAGGCGATCTTCGCGATGCCCGGCTACGACTCGGTCAAGGACTTCCAGCCCATCGCCTTCATCGGCGGCGTGTCGAACGTCATGATCGTTCCGCCGTCGAGTCCCGCCCGGTCGCCACTCGACGTCGTGGCCGAGGCCAAGGCCAACCCGGGCAAGCTCACGTACTCGTCCGGCGGCGCGGGAACGAGCCATCACCTGTCGGGCGTCCTCTTCGCCAACGTGACGGGGACGCAGCTCGTGCACGTGCCGTACAAGGGCGCGCCGCAGGGCGTGCTCGCGGTGATGACGGGCGAGGTGAACATGGGCTTCTTCAACACGCCCACCGTGATCGGGCAGATCAAGGAGGGCAAGGTGCGCGCGCTCGGCGTCACGAGCCTCGCGCGCTCGCCGCTCCTGCCCAACGTGCCCACGCTCGTGGAGCAGGGCGTCAAGGACTACGAGATCAACACGTGGTTCGGGTTCGTCGCGCCCGCGGGCACGCCGCCCGCGATCGTCGCGCGGCTCAACGCCGAGCTGAACAAGATCCTGTCCTCCGCGGACGCCAAGGAGAAGCTCGGCCCGCAAGGCTTCGACCTCGCACCGCCCGGCCCCCCCGAGTCCTTCGCCAAGGTCATCCAGTCCGACCTCGTGAAGTGGGTGCCCATCGTCAAGGCTTCCGGCGCCAAGTCCGATTAAGTAGGGTCGGAGTCGACTTTATTGCCGAGGACGGATAAGTAGGGTCGGAGTCGACTTAATTTTCCCCCAATCCGATCGCGAGGGATCGATCCGGTCGCACACGCCGCACCGATCCCTCGCCAAGTCAGATCGCGAGCGCGTCCGCGACGAGCCCGCGCAGCTCGCGTCGCAGCTTCTCGCGCACCGGCGCGTACGCCTTGCTTCGATTGAGGTTGCGCATCTCGTAGGGGTCGTTCTCGAGGTCGTAGAGCTCGTCGAGCTCGCCGTCGCGCCCGCGATTCACCCAATGGATGAACTTGTAGCGATCGGTGCGCACGCACTTGTACGACATGCCCACGAGCCACGACATCGCCTGCTCGGCCCAGTATTCGCAGAGGATCGACTTGCGCCAGCCCGTGCGCATGCGCCCCTTGCCCTCGTGCGCGAAGAGCGGCAGCAGCGAGCGGCCCTGGACTTGCGACCCCGGCTTGCCGCCGGCGAGCGTGACGAGCGTGGGGGCGATGTCCTGGCAGATCACGAGCTCCTTGCGGCGCGAGCCCGCGACGACCTTGGGCGGGTAGCGCACGACGAACGGCGAGCGGATGCCTTCCTCGTACGCGAACCTCCGCTCCGGACCCAGACCGTGCTCGCCGAAGAAGAACCCGTTGTCGCCCAGGAACACGATGAACGTGTTGTCGAGCTCGCCCTTCTTCTCGAGCGCGGCCAGGATGGCGCCGACGCCCTCGTCGACCGACGCCATCATGCGGGCGCGCAAGCGAATCTCCTCCTGGTCGAACGTATGCAGCGCGGCGAGCACGGCCTTGGCGTTGTCGTCGCCCTCGCGCAGCTCGAAGCACTCGGCCCACGCGGGCTTGTGCTTGGCGACTTCGGACGGCGACATCATGTTGGGCGTATCGGGAAACTCGGCGCCTTCGTACAGGTGCTTGTGGCGCTCGGGCACCACGTATCCCCCCTGCGCGGAGATGCGCAGGCGTCCGTCGGAGCCCTGCTCGGCGTCGGGATGCACCGCCTTGTGCGCGAAGAAGAGCGACCACGGCTTGTCGTGGTCGCGCTGCACGAAGTCCACCGCGAGCTCGTTCATCACGTCGGTGATGTAGCCCTCGTGCTGCCGGTACTCGCCGTCGTGGTTGAGCAGGGGATTCATGAGGCGGCCGTGCCCGTCGTAGCTCACCCAGTAGTCGTATCCCGGCCGCGGCTTGCCGTCGTTGCCCATGTGCCACTTGCCGACGTGCGCGGTCTCGTAGCCGAGCTTCTGGAGCTCGAGGTGATAGTTGGGCAGTCGATGGCTCATCGCGTCGCGCGCGACGTTGTCGATGATGCCGTGGCGGCTCGCGTATTGCCCGGTGACGATCGACGCGCGATTCGGCGAGCAGATGGGCGTCGTGTGGAAGGCGCGCTCGAACAGCGCGCCCTCGGTCGCGAGCCGATCGATGTGGGGCGTCTTCATGTAGGGATGACCCCCGGCGCCGAACTCGTCGTAGCGAAGATCGTCGATGAGGATGACGAGGAAGTTGGGCTTTCGGCGTGCCACGGCGGTGATCCCCTTCGAGATAATGGCGGACAGGCTGCGAGTGTAGCCCGGACGGGCATGACGCGACGCCGCGTGCCGTGCCATACTCGACGCATGCGCCCGCGCCCTCCGCACGCCGCCGTCGTGCCGCGCTTGCCCCGCCGCGTCCCGCCCGTCGTCGACTGACCATGGAAGCGTACGCGCTCGACTGGGCGCAGCTCGTGATCCGCTGGGTCCACCTCATCACGGGCATCGCGTGGATCGGCGCGTCGTTCTACTTCGTGTTCCTCGATCTCAGCCTGCTGCCGCCCAAGCGCAGGGAGGACGCCGACGCCGGCATCGGCGGCGAGCTCTGGGCCATCCACGGAGGCGGCTTCTACCACGCGCAGAAGTTCAAGGTGGCGCCCGCCACGCTGCCCGAGCCGCTTCACTGGTTCAAGTGGGAAGCGTACTGGACGTGGATGAGCGGGCTCGCGCTCTTCGTCGTCGTGTACTACGCGCACGCCGACCTGTACATGATCGACCGCCGCGTCGCGGACATCGCGCCGTGGCAGGCCATCGCGATCTCGCTCGCGCTCCTTGCGGGCGGCTGGGTGTTCTACGACCAGCTCTGCAAGCGCGCGGGCCTCGACCACGAGCCGGTCGTCGCCGTGGTGATGATCGCGTTCCTGGCCGCGGTGGCGTGGGCGCTGTCGCAGGTATTCTCGGGACGCGCGATGTTCCTGCAGGTGGGCGCGATGATGGGCACCCTCATGGCATGGAACGTCTACTTCGTGATCATGCCGTCGCAGCGCAAGCTCGTGGAGGCCACGATTCGCGGCGAGGCGCCCGATCCGTGTTCGGCCTTCGCGGCAAGCAGCGCTCCGTCCACAACAACTACTTCACGCTCCCGGTGCTGTTCATCATGATCAGCAACCACTACCCGATGACGTTCGGGCACCGGCACGCGTGGCTCGTGCTGGTCGCGATCTGCCTCATCGCGGCGTTCGTGCGCCACTTCTTCAACCTGCGACACAAGGGGCGCGTGGTGTGGGCCATTCCGGTGACCGGCGCGCTCGCGACGGTCGCGCTCGCCGTCGCCATTGCGCCCGCGGCGCCCCAGGCGGCGCCGTTCGCGGTGGCCGACGTGCAGAGGATCGTCGCCGAGCGCTGCGCGGGATGCCACGCCGCGAAGCCCACGCAGGCGGGGTTCAACGAGGCGCCCAAGGGCGTGCTGCTCGACACGCCCGAGCGCGTGGTCGCCAATGCGCAGAAGATCAACGAGCAGGCGGTGGCGACGCACGCGATGCCCATCGGCAACCTCACGGGCATGACCGATCCCGAGCGCGCCACGATCGGCGCGTGGGTCGCGGCCGGCGCGCCGGCCCGGTAGCCGCGCGGGATCGACCCCAGGACGCTAGAAGAGCCTGGCTTGCTCCGGAGGGTGCGGCGCCTCCTCCGCGTCGGCCGCGGCGTGCTCGAGCGGATCGGCAACGGGCTCGATGATCGCGGCGTCGTCGTTGCGCACGGCATTCACCCGCGCCGACACCGCGTGGTACGACATGGCCTGCGCATCGTAGGGCATCAGGAGGGAGGTCACGTCCTCGTCGACCGACACGTCGAGCCAGCGCTCGAAATGCTCCGGCGCGAGGATGAGCGGCATGCGGCCGTGCAGCGGCGCCAGGAGCTCGTTCGATGCCGTCGTGACGATGGCGCACGTGTCGAGCACCTCCCCCTCGGGCGACAGCCATCGCTCGGTGATGCCGCCCAGGCCGAACGGCTGGCCGTCCTTCATGCCGATGCGATAGGGCTGCTTGCCGCCTCCCGGGATCGGGCGCCACTCGAAGAAGCCGTCGGCGGGCAGCAGGCAGCGATGCCTGCGCAGCGCGGTGCGGAACATGGGCTTGTCGGCGAGCGACTCGGCGCGCACGTTGACGAGGCGCGCGCCGATCGACGCGTCCTTCGCCCAGCGAGGCACGAGCCCCCAGCGCACCTGCGCGAGCTCGCGCTCGCCGTGGTGACCGCGTCGCACGACCGGCACGTCCTGCATCGGCGCGATGTTGTAGCGCGGCGCGACGGCGGGCGGGTGCGCGAGCCCGAAGAGCAATGCGATCGCGGCCGGGTGCGTGTGCAGTTCGTACCGGCCGCACATGGCCTAGCTCTGCTCGTCCAAGGTGGGGTCCGCGAGCAAGCGCCGCGCGGTCTTCGCGACCTGCAGCGTGTCCCAGTACGCGTACGCGCCCACCGCCGCGGCGCCGGCGAGCGGCACCCAGCGCGTCGCGGCGCTGCCCGCCGCGCGCTTCGACAGGCTGACCCCCACCTTCGACACGACGGTCTTGAGGGCGCCGCTGCTCAACTGCTCCACGACGACGCGCTGCCCCGTGCGCACGACGAAGTCGCGCATGACCTGGCTCGCCGCGTGCCGGAACAGGCAGTAGAGCATGTGCGTGCGCGTGAGCTCCGCCGATCGGCCGTACAGCGCGAAGATGTCCGCCACCATCTGGCGCTGCGTCTTCCAGATGAGGTAGAGGTCGGGCAGCACCGTGATCATGCCGAACGGGCCGGGCGGCAGCGCGAGCGAGCCCGACAGCACCGCCGCCTGGCGCGCGGCGACCTTGGCAATGGCGTCGGCCTGCCGGTCCGGATCGTCGACGGGGTGCGTGCGCGGCGCCGGGACGTGCGCGATGGCGCGCTCGATCGTGCCCGTGAGGTCGGGCGCGGCGCCGCCGCGGAGGACGGGAAGCGAGCTTGCGTGAGAGGAGTCCATGCGCATCCAGATCGGGGTGGGTTCGCGGATTTCTACTATAGGACGCCGCGAGGGGCCCGCCAATCGGACAAAAGGCGCTCGCGCTACAATGGGGCGATGCAGATCGCCCGCTGGTTCCACCTCGTGGGTGTCGTGGTGTGGGTGGGCGGCATGTTCTTCGCGCACATGGCGCTTCGCCCGTCGGTGCAGGCGCTGGCGCCCCCCGAGCGCCTGACGCTCCTCGCCGCGACGCTCACCCGCTTCCTCTCCTGGGTCGCGGTCGCCTCGCTGGCCGTGGTGGCGAGCGGCTTCGCGATGCTCTCCTTCATGGGCGCGCACGCGATGGCCAACCCGTGGCTCGCGTCCATGGCCATCGCCGGGCTCGTCATGGCGGGCATCTACCTCTTCATCGTGGCGGGGCCGTTCCGCGCGCTGCGCGACGGCGTCGCCGCCGCCGACTGGCCCCGTGCGGGCGCGGCCATGCAGCGCGTGCGCCGCTGGGTGGCCGTAAACCTCTGCCTCGGGATGGCCGTCGTGACGTTCGGCGTCCTCGCGCGCGGATGAGGGTCGGCGTCCCGCGCGAGACCAAGGACGGCGAGCGGCGGGTGGGCCTCACGCCGGGGGGCGCGCGGCGCTTGGTCGCTGGGGGGCACATTGTGACGGGGGGGGGGGGCGCAGGTGTGGCCGTCGGCTTCGCGGCCGGCGACTACGCGGCGGCCGGCGCCACCGTTGCCCGTGACGCGGCCGAGGTCTGGTCCTGCGACCTCGTGGTCAAGGTGAAGGAGGTCCTGCCGGGCGAGTACGAGCGCCTGGTCGCCGGCACGACGATCTTCGGCTTCGCGCAGATCAACCGCGACCCGGCCCTCCTGGCCGCGCTCCTCGCGGCGCGCGTCGGCGTGATCGGCTACGAGACGGTGCGCGACCCGCAGGGCGGCGTGCCCCTGCTGGCCCCCATGTCGCGCATCGCCGGGCGCCTCGCCCCCCTCGCGGGGGCTCAGGCGCTGGCGACCGACCGCGGCGGCTCAGGCGTGCTCCTGACGGGCGTGGACGACGTGCCGGGGGCGAAGGTCGTGGTCGTCGGCGCCGGCAACGTCGGCGGGGAGAGCGGCGCGCGTGGCGGCGCGGCTCGGCGCGCGCGTGATCGTGTTCTCCCGCGGCGCCGCGCGACCTGACGTGCGCGGCATCGCTCGCCGAGGGCCGCGCCATCGAGGCCCGCCGCGGCCTCGACGACGGCTTCGAAGGCGGTGCGCGACGCCGACCTCGTCGGCGGCGTCCTCGAACCCGGGACGCTGTCGCCCAGAAGCTCCTCAAGCGCGCGCTGGTCGCGTCGATGCGCGGGCTCGGCGATCGTGGACGTCGGCATCGACCAGGCGGCATCGCCGAGACCTCGCGCATGGCGGCTTTCGACCCCGTACGTCGAGTGCGGCGTGGTCCACTACGCGGTCCCCAACATGCCCGCGCTCGTCGCGCGTACGGCCACGCTCGCGTTACCAACCGACGCTTCCCGCGGTTCTCGCGCTCGCGTCGCGGGGCATCGACGGCGCTCTCGCCGCCGACGCCGGGCTGGCGGCGGGCCTCATGGTGCGCGACGGCGACATCCGCCACGCGGGCCTCGCGGCCGACGCCGCGCGCCGGGCGGCACCGTGAAGGTCATGGGCTTCGCCGGCTGGTCCGGCAGCGGCAAGACGACGCTCATCCGAGCGCCTGGTTCCACTGCTCGCCGCCCGCAAGGGACGGCGTCTCGCTCGTCAAGCACGCGCACCACGCCTTCGACATCGACCACCCGGGCAAGGACTCCTACCGCCATCGCGAGGCCGGCTGCACGGAGGTGCTCGTCACCTCGTCGCGACGCTACGCGATCATGCACGAGCTGCGCGGCGAGCCCGAGCTCACGCTGGGGGAGGCGCTGTCGCGGCTCGCGCCCTGCGACCTCGTGCTGGTCGAGGGCTTCAAGACGGCGCCCATCCCCAAGCTCGCGGTATGGAGGCCGTCGGTGGGCAAGCCGCTCCTGCATCCGTCCGACCCGGCCGTGCGGGCGGTCGCGACCGACGAGCCGGCCGCCCTGGCAGGCTGCCCCTTGCGGATCCTGTCGCTCGACGACGTGGACGAAATCGCAACTGTAGTCCTTATGGAAGCCGGATCTTCCCCTGTTTCCGATTGACGACACTTTCCGCCGGGAGTACGTTGAACTTGCGCCATCGGCAATGGACCAAAGCGTGGACGTCAGCAGCGCGCCACCGCCGGAGTTGCCTATGACGCCCGTCCCCCCTGTCGATTCGAAATATGGCGGAGAAACATAAACTTAGCGTCGTAGCCGCCTTGCTCCTGGCCATGGCCGGAAGCGCGCTTGCGGCCGACCCTCCGGCGTCCGGCGCAAGCGACAGCGGCTTCTACGGCGGCATCTCCCTTCGCGAGGTCGAACGGCCCGCAGGAAGCTGTCGTTCGGCAACACCTCGACTCCGCATGGAATCATTTCACGCTGCCCGTCTGGATGCCGGCACGCGCACCCTGGCCTACGGGGGTTATCGCTTCGCCAACGACGTCGCGGTCGAGGCAGCCCTTGCCACGCAGGATCGCTACGCGCTCCAGCCGGCGTTGACCGGCGCGCGGCGCGGCGTGGGGCTTGCCCTCGCGCCCGACGCCGACGGCAAGGCGTGGAACGTCGACGTCTACACGAGCTGGGAGTTTCGCAAGCGCATCTCGCTGTACGGGCGGCTGGGCTATGCGCAAACCGAGTCCCAGGCGGGCTACGCGCCGGGATTCACGGGTGACGCCGTGCGCCGCAATCGCGACGGCATGAACTACGGCGTGGGGCTTCGCTACGACATGACGTCCGCCCTCGGCCTGCGCCTCGAGTACGCCCGCTTCGGACGGCTACCGGGCGAGTTCACGAGCGGCGTCATGCCCGAGAACGACCAGGTCCAGCTGGGCGTCCAGTTCAGGTTCTGACGTTCCGCGTGCAACGCTCGCGGGGCAGCTGCCCCGGCGCGGTGTAGTCTTTCCGGGAAGCCATCGCAAGGTTCCCGTTCGCCATGCCCGATTCGTCCGCGCCCGCCGTCACCGTCAACGTCGTCTACCTGGCCCGGTTGCGCGCGGCCTTCGGCCGCGCGGGCGAGGCGCTCGCGCTCGATGGCGGAGCCACCGTGGCCGACCTCATGGCCGCGCTCCGCGCCCGCGGCGACCCGTTCGCCGCCGAGCTCGCGAAGGGCGCGCGCGCTGCGCGTGGCGGTGAACCACGCGACCTCGCCCGCGTCCGCCGTCAGCAGGCGCGACGGCGACGAGGTCGCGCTCCCGCCCCGGTCACCGGCGGCGATCGAGTTAGGGTACGAGTCGACTTGATGGCCTCGCCGAACCATCGTCGTCCCGACATCGCCCCGCGCGCGTCGAGATAAGTCGACTCCGACCCCCGCCCAGTTCCCATGCTTGCGTGCGCTCCGACGCTTTGCGGAATAACGACTCGGACGTTGCTTGGTCGGCGGAGGCGCGCCGCGTGACGGTTCGAGTCACCGAGGAGGATTTCGACGCGGGCGCGAGATCGCGGCGCTTCGCGGGCACGATCGGCGCGTGGGCGCGGTGGCGTCGTTCGGCACGGTGCGCGACGTCAACGACGGCGACGGCGTGCTCGCGATGATGCTTCGAGCACTATCCCGGCATGACCGAGAAGGCGCTGCACGCGATCGTGGCGGAGGCGCGCGAGCTTCGACATCCTCGAGGCGCTCGTCATCCACCGCGTGGGAACGCTAACGCCCACCGACCAGATCGTGCTCGTCGCCGTGACGAGCGCGCATCGCGGCGACGCCTTCGACGCGTGCCGCTTCATCATGGATTACCTCAAGACGCGCGCGCCGTTCTGGAAGCGCGAGGAACTTCCCGCCGGCGGCTAACGGGTCGACGCGCGGACGAGCGACGACGACGCCGCCGCGCGATGGGAACGCGAGCGATGACGTCGCTCCTCGCCATCGACTGGGGCACGACGTCCGCGCGCGCCTATCGCATGGATGCGAGCGGCGCCGTGATCGACGAGCGCAGCGCGCCGCTCGGCGTCACGCAAGTGCAGGGCGGCCACTTCGACGAGGCCCTCGACCGTCTCTGGGCGACTGGCGCGAGGCCCGCGTGCCGCGGCTCGCCTGCGGCATGATCGGCAGTCGCCAGGGATGGGTCGAGGCGCCCCACATCGCGTGCCCGGCGCCGCTGTCGGCGCTCGCGTCGGGCATCGTGCGCACGCCCGGCGAGCGGCTCGCCATCGTGCCCGGCGCGCGCACGCGCGACCCCCACGGCATTCCCGACGTCATGCGCGGCGAGGAGACGCAGATCCTGGGGGGCGTGCGCGCCGACGAGGAGCGCGTGCTGCTCGCGCTTCCCGGCACGCACAGCAAGTGGGCATGCGTGGAGTCCGGGCGCATCGTCGACTTCATGACGTTCATGACAGGCGAGATGTGGCACGTGCTCCTCGCTCACAGCATCCTGGGCCGCCTGGCCATCGCGCCGCCCGCGTCCGCGCAGATGGGCGCGGCCTTCGAGCGCGGCGTCGCGCGGGGGCTGGGGCCGGGCAATCTCGCGCACGACGCCTTCGGCGCGCGCACGCAGGCCCTCATGGGCGAGCTCGACGGGCACGACGTCGGCGACTGGCTGTCGGGGCTCATGATCGGCCGCGAGATCCGCAACGCCCGCGCCTGGGCGAACCGCCACGGCTACGACGGCGCGCGCGTGCGGCTCATCGGCGACGACGCGCTCATGTCGCGCTACGCGACGGCCCTCGCGAAGGCCGAAGTGAGGGTCGAGCGCGCCGACCCCCGGGCTGCGGCGCATGGCCTGTGGCGCATCGCGTTGCAGGCCGGGCTCGTCGACGGCCCGCGCTGATTTAAACTAGCCGCGCCATGAATCCCCTCGCGACGTACCTCGAGCCTCTCCCGCTCATCGCCGTCCTGCGCGGCATCACGCCGGAGGAGGTGCCCGCCGTCGGCGACGCGCTCGCCGACAGCGGCTTTCGCGTGCTCGAGGTGCCGCTCAACTCGCCGCGCCCCTACGACTCCATTCGCTTCCTCGCGGACCGTCACGGCGCGACGTGCCTCATCGGCGCGGGCACCGTGATCCGCGTCGAGGACGTGGCGCGCGTGCGCGACGCCGGCGGCCGGATCATCGTCATGCCCCACGCCGACGCCGCGGTCATTCGCGAAGCCAAGGCGCAAGGCATGCTGTGCGTTCCAGGGGTCGCCACGCCCACCGAGGCGTTCGCGGCGCTCGCGGCCGGCGCGGACGGCCTCAAGATGTTCCCGGCGGAAGCACTGCCGCCCGCGGCGCTCCGCGCGTGGCGCGCGGTGCTGCCCAAGGATGCGCTCGTGTTTGCCGTCGGGGGCATGAAGCCCGACAATCTCGATCACTACTGGGCGGCGGGCGCCTCCGGATTCGGAACGGGGTCGAACCTGTACAAGCCCGGCGTGACCGCGGGTGTCGTGCGCGAGGTCGCGTCGGCGTACGCCGATGCGGTGCGCAAGCTGCCGGCTCGCTAGAAGCCGCGTCAAGGGGGATTGCGTTGCGTATCCTGGGATGGTGCTGCGCGTGCGTGCTCGCGGCGTTGCTCGCGCCCGCGGCGAGTGCCGCGACGGGCTTCGTCGATTGCGACAGCAACGGCTACAAGTACCAGTACTGCTCGGTCAACACGCAGGGCCGGGTCAACATGATCCACGAGAAGTCCACCGGCAACCTGTGCCGGCAGGGCCGTGGCTGGGGCTACGACAACAACGGCATCTGGGTCGACCGCGGCTGCCGCGCGCAATTCAGCTACGGCCGCGACGATGGCGGCGGCAACTGGAACCGTCCGGGCGAGCTCACGTGCGAGAGCAAGGGCTACCGGTACAGCTACTGCAACGCGGACACCGACGGCCGCGTCAACCTCCTGCGCGAGATCTCCACCGGGAACTTGTGCCAGCAGGGGCGCGGCTGGGGCTACGACAACGGCGGCATCTGGGTCGACCGCGGCTGCCGCGGCGTGTTCGCGTACGGCCGCAACAACTCCGGGCGCAACAACGATGCGGCCATCGCCGCGGGCATCCTGGGCGCGCTGGCGCTCGGCGCCGCGATCAGCTCGTCGCAGAATCCGCAGCCGCCCGCGCCTCCGCCTCCCCCTCCGCCCGCGCAGCCGAGCCGCCTGCCGCCGCCGTGGGCCATCGGCTCCTACCAGGCCTATGACCCGGACTCCGGCGACATCGTGCAGCTCGTCGTCGACGGCGGGGGCCGCGTGTACCTTCGCAACGAGCTGGGCGCCATCGTGAGCCAGGGCGACCTCCGCGACGGCACCATCTCCTGGACCAACGGCAAGCGCTCGTGGCTCGCGCGGGAAGGCCCCGGCGTGCTGGTGGGCGACATCGAGACCGGCAAGCACTTCTACTTCCGACGCAATGCCTGACATCGTCGCCATAGGCGAGCCGCTCGTCGAGTTCAACGAGGCGCGCGCCGCCGATCCCTCCGCGTGGCTGCAGGGCTTCGGCGGGGATACGTCGAACATGGCCATCGCGGCGGCGCGGCTCGACGCGCGCGTGGCGTACGTGACCCGCCTGGGCGACGACCGCTTCGGTCGCATGTTCGTCGACCTGTGGAAAGGCGAGGGCATCGACACGTCGGGCGTCTCGCTCGATGCCGAGGCGCCCACCGGCGTGTACTTCGTCTCGCACGGTCCCAGGGGCCACGAGTTCTCGTACCTGCGCGCCGGCAGCGCCGCGAGCCGCATGCGCCCCGACCACCTGCCCCGCAATCTCCTGCGCTCGGCGCGCCTCGTGCACGCGTCGGGCATCAGCCAGGCCATCTCGCCGTCCATGTGCGACGCGGTGTTCGCGGCGTTCGAGTCGGCGCGCGAGACGGGCGCGACCGTGACCTACGATCCCAACGTTCGCCCGAAGCTCTGGCCCGCGCCGCGCGCGCGCGCCGTGGTGATGGCGTCGGTGGCGATGTGCACGTGGTGCCTGCCGAGCCAGGACGACGCGTCGATCCTTTTCGGCGACCTGGCCCCCGAAGGCGTCGTCGACGCGCTGCATCGCGCGGGAGCCCGCGGCGTCGTGCTGAAGCAGGGTGCGGCGGGTTGCATCGTCTCCGACGGCACGCGTCGCGAGCGCATCGCGGCGCACGCCGTCGAGAGCGTCGACGCAACGGGCGCGGGCGATTGCTTCGACGGCGCGTTCGCCGCGCGCCTCATGGCCGGCGACGATCCCTTCCGCGCGGCGCGCTACGCGAACGTCGCCGCCGCGCTTGCCACCACGGGCTACGGCGCCGTGGCGCCGCTGCCCCGCGCCGCGGACGTCGCGCGCGCTCACGCGAGGGCGGCATCGTGAGCGACCCGACCTTTCGCGGGGATCTCTTCGCGGGCAAGGCGGCGCTCGTCGTCGGCGGTACCTCGGGGATCGGCGCGGCCATCGCCGACGCCTTCGCGGCGCTCGGCGCGCAGGTCACCGTTACCGGTGCCACGGCGCAGGAATGCGACGCCGCGCGCGCGCGGCCGGGCTTTCGCGTGCATGCCGCGGTGCCCGCGGACGTGCGCGACGAGCGCTCGCTGGCGGCGGTGGTCGAAGCCCTTCCGCGCCTCGACGCGCTCGTCAACTGCGCGGGCATCATCCGCCGCGCGGCGGAGTACGAGCTCGACGGCTTCGAGGCGGTGATCGCCGTGAACCTGAGCAGGCGATGCGCGCATGCACGCTCGCCCGCGCCAAGCTCAAGGCCACGCGCGGCGCCATCGTCAACACGGCGTCGATGCTCTCGTTCTTCGGTGGCGGCCACGCGCCCGCCTATGCCGCGAGCAAGGGCGGCGTCGCGCAGCTCGAACAGTCCTCGCCATCTCGTACGCGGCCGATGGCATCCGCGTGAACGCGCTCGCGCCCGGCTGGATCGCCACCGAGTTCACCAAGGCCGTTCGCGAGGACCCGGTGCGCAGTGGCAGCATCGTCGCGCGCACGCCGTTCGGGCGATGGGGCGAGCCTTCGGAGGTCGCGGACGCCGCGGTGTTCCTGTGCTCGCCGGCGGCGCGCTTCGTGACCGGCACGGTGCTGCCGGTAGACGGCGGCTACCTCGTGATGTGACGCGCGCCCGGCGCACGAACGGCCCGCGCCCCCGCGACCGCGGTGCCGTCGCGGCTCGATCTCGCCCTGCCGATCGCGCCACCTCGATTCATGGCGGGGAAGGGCTTTCGGCAGGGATGTCGTCGTTCCCGCCGGTCCGCCGCGTCGACACGGCAATCGCGTGCGCTACCGTCGAGCGTGAGCGAGACGCTGCCGTTTCGCGGCGTCGACGTTCGACGTCGTGCTCTCGAAGATCGTGCTCCCGCACGTTGCGGTCGAGCTCCAGCGGGGTTATGTTCGCGAGTCGCACGCGTCGCGCGGCCGTGGGCCTCATCGTGTTCCAGGCGATACCCTGGGCCCTCCACGGCGACGGCGCGCATCTCGAGTCGCCCGTGAGCACGCCTGCAGGGACCTACTCCATCGACATGAACGTGTTTCCCCGCGACGACGTCGAGAGCGCCCTGCGCACGGCGGGCGCGTGCCGCGTGCATGCGTTCGACGATGGGAGCGGCGGCGACGTGTCCGAGAGCCTGCTCTACGTCGCGATCGCGGGCCGCTAGGCTCGCCCACGCCTGTCCCGGGAAGAGACGACGATGACCATCGGAACCGCGGTGCGCTACCTCAAGAAGGGCGACTGGCAGAAGGCCCATGGCATCGTCCAAGAGGACGGCTCGGAGCTCGGCTGCTGGGCTCACGGCATCGTGCACATGATGGAGGGCGACATGGGCAACGCGCGCTACTGGTATCGCCGGGCGCATCGAGCGTTTCCCAAGGACGCCGACGCGCAGTCGGAGGTGGTGGCGCTCGCGAGCGCCCTCAAGGAGGCATCGCATTGATCGCGCGCGGGCTCGCGAGCGTCGCCGAGGGCGCGCGGACGTGATCGGCGAGATGGCGGCCGTCGGCGCGGGCGCTGCGATAGGCGCGTGGCTTCGATGGGGCCTGTCGATGTGGCTCAACCCGCAGATCCCGCGACTGCCCCTCGGCACGCTCGCGTCCAATCTCCTCGGCGGCTACCTGGTCGGCCTCGCCGTGGCGTACTTCGCGCTCCGCTCCGATCTCCCGCCGCACTACCGGCTCTTCGCGATCACGGGATTCCTGGGCGGCCTCACCACGTTCTCGACGTTCTCGGCGGAAGTGACCGAGCTCCTCCTCGCGGGCAACTACGCATCGGGGCTCGTCGTTGCCTCCACTCACCTGTTCGGCTCGCTGCTCCTCACCGCGGCGGGCTTCGCGACCTTCCGCGCGCTCGCCAACTGACGCGCGGGCCCCAACCACCCAGGAGACACGACCATGGCGCAAGCCATTCGCATGCATGCCACCGGGGGACCCGACGTCCTCGTCCCGGAAGAAGTGAGCGTTCCCGATCCCGGCCCGACCGAGGTCCGCGTCCGGCAGACGGCGATCGGCCTCAACTACATCGATACCTATCATCGCAGCGGCCTGTATCCGCTGCCGCTGCCGAGCGGCATCGGGCAGGAAGCCGCGGGTGTGGTGGAGGCGGTGGGGACAAGCGTCACGTGGCTGCGCAAGGGGGATCGCGTCGCGTACGGCAGCGGGCCCATCGGCGCGTACGCGAGCGAGCGCAACATGCCGGCCGACAAGCTCGTGAAGATTCCCGACGGCATCGACGACGTCACCGCGGCCACGCTCATGCTGAAGGGCCTGACGGTCCAGTATCTCTTTCGCCAGACGTACGAGCTCAAGGCGGGCGAGACGATCCTGTTCCACGCGGCGGCCGGAGGCGTGGGTCTCATCGCGTGCCAGTGGGCGCGCGCGCTCGGCGTCGAGATGATCGGCACCGTCGGCTCCGACGAGAAGGCCGAGCTCGCGAAGGCGCACGGCTGCGCTCACACGATCGTGTACACGCGCGAGGATTTCGTGGCGCGGGTCAAGGAGATCACGGGCGGCAAGGGCGTGCCGGTCGTGTACGACTCCATCGGCAAGGACACCTTCCCGCAGTCGCTCGACTGCCTTCGCCCGCGCGGGCTCTTCGTGAGCTACGGCAATGCGTCGGGACCCATCTCGGCGTTCAGCATCGGCATGCTCGCGCAGAAGGGATCGCTGTACGCGACGCGCCCGACGCTTTTCACGTACGCATCGACGCGCGAGGCCACCAACGCCATGGCCGACGACATGTTCAAGCTCGTGCTCGCGGGCAAGATCAAGTCCGACGCGCGCCAGAAGTTCCCGCTGCGCGACGCCGCCGCGGCCCATCGCGCGCTCGAGTCGCGCGCGACCACGGGTGCGACGGTGCTGGTGCCCTAGCCTTGCCCGCGGCGTCGCGCGGCGGCGTTGAGAAGCGCTCGCGCTGCGTCGGGCAGCTCGGACGCGGTCACGCCCAGCGGGCCGCTTCCCGCGGCGACGAACGCGTCGGCCGCGGCGCCGTGCAGGCACACCGCGTAGCGCAGCGCGGTGCGCGCGTCGATCTGCTGCGCGAGGAGCGCGCCCAGGAGTCCCGAGAGCACGTCGCCGCTGCCCGCGGTGGCGAGCGCGGGGCCGCCGCTCGCGTTGATGTCCCACGTGCCGTCCGGGTGCGCGAGCACGCTGCCCGCGCCTTTCAGCACGACGTTCGCGGCCATGCGCTTCGCGAGCTCGCGCGCGGCGCCCATGCGATCGTTCTGAACGTGCGCGATGTCGATGGCGAGAAGTCGCGCGGCTTCTCCCGGATGCGGCGTGGCGAGCGTCGGCGCGCCGCGCTTCTGCACCGCGGCCAGGAGCGCCGCGTCGCGCGCGATGAGGTTGAGCGCGTCGGCGTCGAGGGCGAGCGGAATCTGCAGCGCCAGTGCGCGCATGAGGAGCGTCCGCGCGGCATCGCTGGTGCCGAGGCCCGGGCCCACGACCAGCGCGTCGGGCTGCGCGTCGAGCACCGCGCCAGCGTGGCGCAGCATGAGCTCGGGCATGCCGGTGTCGAGCTTCGGCGGATCGGCCATGAGGAAGCCCAGCCATACCTTGCCCACGCCGGTGCGCATGGCCGTGCGGCCCGCGAGGATGAGCGCGCCGCCCATGCCCTCGGTGCCGCCCAGGATGCCCAGCGTGCCGAAGGTGCCCTTGTTCACGTTGCGCGTGCGCCGCGCGAGCACGGCGGGCAGCGCCGCAGCGAGCGCGTCCCAGTCGAGGCGATGTCCCTTCGCCTGCGCGCCGGCGTCGAGGCCCAGCGCGTGCACGCTGATGTCGCCGCACTGGTCGGGCCCGTCGGCGGTGAGGAGCCCGGGCTTGAGGGCGATGAACGTCGCCGTCGCGGAGGCGCGGATGACCGGCGCGTGCGCCTCCCCGGTGGCCGCGTCGAGGCCGGTGGGCACGTCGAGCGCCAGGATGCGCGCGCCGCTCGCGTTGGCCCACTCGACGAGATCGGCGTAGCGGCCCTCGGGCGGACGGGCGAGGCCGATGCCCAGGAGGCCGTCCACCACGAGCGAAGGACGCGGCGCCGGCGGCTCCGCGAGCGTCGTGCCGCCGGCCTCGGTGAAGGCGCGGTACGCGGCCGCGGCGTCCGGCGGCAGGCGATCGGGCATGCCCGCGAACACGACGTGCACGTCGTGGTAGTGGCTGCGCATCACGCGCGCGGCGACGAACGCGTCCCCGCCGTTGTTGCCGGGTCCGGCGAGCACGACGATGGGGCGCCCGCGGTCCCCGCACAATCGCAGTGCGACTTCGGCCGCGGCCGCACCAGCCCGCTCCATGAGGCCCGCGCCATGGTGCGCGGATTCGATGTCGCGGAGCTCGGCAACGTCGAGGATGGGAGCCAATGCCGCTGTCATGGCGGCGATTATAGTCGGCATGGCGCGGAACCCTCGGCCGACGCATGGACGAAACCGGGCCGCGCCGCTACACTAGCCCGGCTCACCGGGGCATTCCCGGTTCGTTCGATTGGCTTAAAGCCCGAGGGCCCGCGCCACGCGCACCCGAAGGCATTCAACTGGAGATACCCGATGAAGTTGCTCCCCAAGACCGCCTTCGTAGTGATCGCCGCGATGTTCGCGGTTACCGCCTACGCTCAGGATTCCGGGACGCTCAAGAAGATCAAGGACAGCGGCTCCATCACGCTCGGCACGCGCGAGTCGTCCGGAGCGCTGGCCTACACGCTGGGTGACGGCAAGTACGTGGGCTTCCACACGGAGATGGCGGAGAAGATCGCGTCCGACATCCAGAAGCGCCTCGGCATGAGCCAGATGACGGTCAAGTACCAGCCCGTCACGTCGCAGAATCGCATCTCGCTCGTGCAGAACGGCACGGTCGACCTCGAGTGCGGCTCGACGACCAACAACGCCGCGCGCCAGAAGGACGTCGCGTTCGCGATGACCACGTACGTCGAGGAAGGCCGCATCCTCACCAAGGCGAGCTCCGGCATCAAGGGCATCAAGGACCTCAACGGCAAGACGGTCGCCACCACGACGGGCACGACGTCGGTGCAGACGCTGCGCAAGAACAAGCGCGCCGAAGGCATGGACTTCAAGGAAGTGTTCGGCAAGGATCACGCCGACAGCTTCCTGCTGCTCGAGAGCGGCCGCGCCGACGCGTTCGTGATGGACGGCCAGATCCTGGCCGGCCTCGCCTCGAAGGCCAAGAACCCCAACGACTACAAGATCGTCGGCGAGGTGCTGTCGGTCGAGCCGCTCGCGTGCATGCTGCGCAAGGACGACCCCGCGTTCAAGAAGGCGGTGGACGACAGCATCGTCGCGATGGTCAAGAGCGGCCAGCTCGCCAAGATGTACGACATCGTGGTTCCTGCAATACATCCCGCCAGCGTGACGCGAAGGTGGGCACGCCGCTGGACGCGACCCGGAGACGCGTGGGCGCACCGAACGACAAGCCGATGAAAGAGTTAAGATGCAGCAGTCGCTGGCGCACACCGCTCCAGCACGACGAGCGCAGTTGAACGAAAGCGCGACGACAAAGCGCCGCGTGCTTTCGCTGGCTTCAGGGACGCGAGCGGATGAGTTGGGACTGGCAGGTATTTCTTCAGGACAACGGCGGCGGGCAGACGTACTTCCAGTGGATGATGTCCGCGTGGGGGTGGACGCTCCTCGTGTCGGGATGCTCGCTCGTGGTCGCGCTCGTCATGGGCTCGATCATGGGCATCTTCCGCACGACGCCCGTCAAGGGGCTCGTGTGGCTCGGCAACGCGTGGACGGAGGTGTTTCGCAACATTCCGCTCCTCGTGCAGATCTTCCTCTGGTACCACGTGATCCCGTCGATCTTCAAGGGCCTGCAGGCGGTGCCCGACTTCGTCGCGGTCGTGGTGGCGCTCGGCTTCTTCACGTCGGCGCGCATCTCGGAGCAGGTGAGGGCAGGCATCATGGCGCTGCCGCGCGGGCAGCGCTACGCGGGACTCGCGATGGGCCTCACGCTGCCGCAGACGTACCGCTACGTGCTGCTGCCGATGGCGTTCCGCATCGTGATCCCGCCGCTCACCAGCGAATCGATGAACATCATCAAGAACTCCTCGGTGGCGTTCGCGGTCAGCATCACGGAGCTCACGTTCTTCGCGATGCAGGCGCAGGAGGAGACGTCGCGCGGCGTCGAGATCTACCTCGCGGTGACGTTCCTGTACTTCATATCGGCGTTCGCGGTCAACCGCATCGCCGCGGTCATCGAGAAGAAGGTGCAGGTGCCCGGCATGATCGGAGGTGGCAAATGATCGCCCTCTGTCCTGCAGGCGGATCGCGTGTGCTCTCGCGGGCGAACGTGCTCACTTCCTCGCGGTCTTCCAACGGGGGTGAGGCATGAACCTGTCATGGGCATTCGTCGACTGGGGCGTCATCCAGAGCTTCATCCTCAAGGGCTTCCTCTTCTCGATCCAGCTCACGCTGATCGCCATGATCGGGGGCATCGCGCTCGGCACGATCCTCGCCCTCATGCGGCTTTCGGGGAAGAAGTGGCTCGTGTACCCCGCGGCCATCTACGTGAACACGCTGCGCTCCATCCCTCTCGTGATGGTGATCCTGTGGTTCTTCCTGCTGATACCGCTCCTCATCGGGCGGCCGCTCGGCGCGGAGCTCTCCGCCATGGTCACGTTCACGGTGTTCGAGGCGGCGTACTACTCGGAGATCATGCGGGCGGGCATCCAGTCGGTGCCGAAGGGCCAGGTGTCGGCGGGCTACGCCGTGGGCATGACGTACCCGCAGTGCATGCGCTTCATCGTGCTGCCGCAGGCGTTCCGCAACATGCTGCCGGTGCTGCTCACCCAGACGATCGTCCTCTTCCAGGACACGTCCCTCGTGTACGCCGTCGGCGCCTACGACCTCCTCAAGGGCTTCGAGGTGGCCGGCAAGAACTTCAACCGCCCCGTCGAGATGTACCTCCTCGCCGCCGTGACCTACTTCGTGATCTGCTTCAGCCTGTCGATGCTCGTGCGCCGGCTGCAGAAGAAGATCGCCATCATCCGCTAGAGAATCCACCATGATCGACATCAAGAACGTCAGCAAGTGGTACGGCAGCTTCCAGGTGCTGACCGACTGCACCCAAGATCAACAAGGGCGAGGTGGTGGTGGTCTGCGGGCCGTCCGGTTCGGGCAAGTCGACCCTCATCAAGACCGTCAACGCGCTCGAGCCGTTCCAGAAAGGCGACATCGTGGTCGACGGCACGTCGATCGCCGACCCCAAGACGAACCTGGCCAAGCCGCGCAGCCGCTGCGGCATGGTGTTCCAGCACTTCGAGCTGTTCCCGCACCTCACGGTGAAGGAGAACCTCACGCTGGCGCAGATGAAGGTGCTCGGGCGCAGCAAGGACGAGGCGAGCCAGAAGGGACTCAAGTTCCTGGAGCGCGTGGGGCTCCTCGCGCCGCAAGGAGACAAGTTTCCCGGCCAGCTCTCGGGCGGCCAGCAGCAGCGCGTGGCCATCGCCCGCGCGCTGTCGATGGACCCATCGTGATGCTCTTCGACGAGCCCACGTCCGCGCTCGATCCCGAGATGGTGGGCGAGGTGCTCGACGTCATGATGCAGCTCGCGCAGGAGGGCATGACCATGATGGTGGTGACGCACGAGATGGGCTTCGCGCGCAAGGTGAGCAACCGCGTCATCTTCATGGACGCGGGCAAGATCGTCGAGGACGCGACCAAGGCCGAGTTCTTCGGCACGCCGCGCTCCGAGCGCGCGCAGCAGTTCCTGGCGAAGATATTGCAGCACTAGAGTCGGGAACGCCTGCAAAGATCCGTGAGGGCGGCGCGTGAAGTGACGCCCGGCGCCGCGCGCGTGACCGCGCCCGCGAAGGCTCGTCCCGCCTTTGTGGCATCCTTCGGGCTCCGACCGACCGGAGCCCGTCCGATGCGCCTGTTCCTCGCCGCGATGTTCTGCGCGCTCGCCACAGCGGCCGCTGCCCAGTATCCCGACCATCCCGTCACGATGGTCGTGCCGTTCCCGCCCGGCGGCGTCGCCGATACCGTGGGCCGCCCGGTGGCGGAGGCGATGGGCCGCGCGCTGGGCCAGCCGGTCGTGATCGAGAACAAGCCCGGCGCGGGCGGTGGCATCGGCATGGCGCAGGTCGCGAAGGCCAGGCCCGACGGCTATACCATCCTCATGACGCTCGCCTCGCTCACGGTGCTGCCCGAGGCCGATCGCATCCTCGGACGCGAGCCCATGTACCAGGTCGCGCAGCTCAAGCCCATCGCGCGCTTCACCGCCGACCCGACGGTGCTCGCCGTGCGCGCCGAGGCGTCGTGGAAGACGCTCGCGGACTTCATCGCGGATGCGCAGAAGCATCCCGGCAAGCTCACGTACGGCTCGTCGGGCAACTACGGGACGATGCACGTGCCCATGGAGATGCTCGCGGGCGCGGCGGGCGTGAAGCTCGTGCACGTGCCGTACACGGGCGCGGGACCCGCCATCGTCGGCCTCCTGGGCGGCCAGGTGGACGCGGTCGCGACGGGCCCCGCGACGGTCGTGCAGCAGGTGAAGGCCGGCAAGGTGCGCGTGCTCGCGCACTGGGGCGACGTGCGCCTCGCGACGCTGCCCGACGTGCCCAGCATGAAGGAGTCCGGCACCGACGTGCAATACGCGCAGTGGTCGGGGCTCTTCGTCCCGGCAGGCACACCCGACGCCGTCGTTGCGAAGCTGCGCGACGCCGCGCGAGCCGCGGCCCAGGACCCCAAGGTGAAGGACGTGATGCTGAGCGCGGGCAGCCCCATCCAGTATCTCGATTCGCCGGAATTCCAGAAGTACGTCGATGCCGACGCGACGAAGATGTCGGAAGCCGTCAAGCGGATAGGAAAAGTTGAGTAGCGAATCTCCCCTCGGCCTCGATCGGGGCCTCACGAACTACGGCGATCGCGATTTCGCGCGCTACCTGCGCCGGTCGATGGCGCGCTCGATGGGCGTGTCGAACGAGCTCCTGGGCCGGCCGATCGTCGGCATCGCGACCTCGCCTTCCGAGTTCAACAACTGCCACCGCTACATGCCGGAGCTCACGGAGGCCGTCGCGCGCGGCGTGCTCGCGGCGGGCGGCCTGCCGCGCGCCTTCCCGACGATCTCGCTCGGCGAGGTGTTCCTCAACCCCACGAGCATGATGTTCCGCAACCTGATGTCGATGGACGTCGAGGAGATGGTGCGCGCGCAGCCGATGGACGCGGTCGTGCTCATCGGCGGCTGCGACAAGACGGTGCCCGCGCAGCTCATGGGCGCGATCTCGGCCGACCGTCCCGCGGTGCAGCTCGTCACCGGTCCCATGATGACCGGCCGCTACCGCGGCGAACGCCTCGGCGCGTGCACGGACTGCCGTCGCTTCTGGGCGAAGTTCCGCGCGGGCGAGATCGACCGCGACGAAGTCGGCCGCATCGAAGGGCGCCTCGCCACCACCGCGGGCACCTGCGCGGGCACCTGCGCGGTGATGGGCACCGCGAGCACCATGGCCTGCATCACCGAGGCGCTCGGCATGGCGCTGCCCGGGACCGCCGCCATTCCCGCCGTCGACTCGCAGCGCCTCGTGGCCGCGGAGGAGTCGGGGAGGACGGCCGTGCGCCTCGCGCGATCGCCCATCAGGCCGTCGCAGGTGGTCACTCTGCAGTCCGTCGAGAACGCGTTTCGCGTGCTGATGGCGCTCGGCGGCTCGACCAACGCCGTGATCCATCTCACCGCGGTCGCGGGGCGCGCGGGCGTGCGCATCTCACCCGCGCGCCTGAACGAGATCTCCGACGAAACGCCGGTGCTCGTGGACCTGAAGTCCGTCGGCGAGGGCTACATGGAGGACTTCAACGCGGCGGGCGGCATGGGCGCGGTGCTGCGCGAGCTGCGTGACCTCCTGCATCTCGATTGCATGACGGTGGAGGGCACTACGCTGCGCGAGCGCCTCGACGCCCCCGCGGAGTGGGTCGACCGCAAGGTGATCCGCTCGCGCGAGTCGCCCGTCTCGCGCGAAGGCGGCCTCGTCATGCTCGAAGGCTCGCTCGCCCCCGACGGCGCCGTGTTCAAGCGCGCGGCGGCCACGGCCGCGCTGTTCGAAGTCGAGGGCCGCGCCGTGGTGTTCGAGAGCCTGGAGGACCTGGCCGCGCGCGTCGACGATCCCGCGCTCGACGTCGCGGCCGACGACATCCTCGTGCTCAAGAACGCGGGACCCCACGGCGCCGCGATGCCCGAGGCCGGCTACCTGCCCATTCCCTCGAAGCTCGCGCGCGCCGGCGTGAAGGACATGGTGCGCATCTCCGACGCGCGCATGAGCGGCACGGCGTACGGCACCATCGTGCTGCACACCTCGCCCGAGGCCGCGGTCGGCGGACCGCTCGCGGCGGTGCGCAACGGCGACCGCATCGCGCTGTC
>JBGAIS010000050.1:0-23222 GCA_044225355.1 Casimicrobiaceae bacterium
GCTTGCCGTCGACCTCGACGTGCAGGCCGTCATCGTCGACCTTCACGTAGCTCACGCCCGACAGCATCGTGACGCCGCGACGCTTGAGGATCGCGCGCCGGATCCAGCCCGTGGTCTTGGCGAGGCCTGCGCCCACCTTCGCGTCCTTGCGCTGCAGGAGCCACACCTCGCGCGACGCCGGAGGCTCGACCGGCGGCGCGAGCCCGCCGCGCGCCGCGTACGTCGCGTCGATGCCCCAGTCCCGCCGGAACGCCGCCACGGCCGGGTCGGAGGCATCGCCCTCGCTTCGATGGCCGTCCGGCGCGCCCGACCCGGTGAGGAGCTCCGCCACGTCGAAGCCGATGCCGCCGGCGCCCACGATCGCGACCCTCCGTCCCGCCTCGCGGCGACCCTCGACGATCTCGACGTAGCTCGCGACCTTGGGGTGGTCGATGCCCGGCATCGCGGGCACGCGCGGAACGATGCCCGTCGCGACGATGACTTCGTCGAAGCCCGCGAGATCGGCCGCCTCCGCGCGCTTGCCGAGGGCGAGCGTGACGCCCAGCCGCGCGAGCCGCGTGCGGAAATAGCGAAGCGTCTCGGCGAACTCCTCCTTGCCCGGGATGCGCCGCGCGAGGTTGAACTGCCCGCCGACGTCGGGCGCCGCGTCGAACAGCGTCACCGCATGCCCGCGCTCCGCGGCCGTCGTCGCGGCGGCGAGGCCCGCCGGCCCCGCGCCGACGACGGCGACTTTCTTCGAGCGCGAAGGCGCAGGTGCGACCAGCACGGTCTCGTGGCACGCGTACGGGTTCACGAGGCAGGAGGCGATATCGCGCGCGAAGATCTGGTCGAGGCAGGCCTGGTTGCAGCCGATGCAGGTATTGATCTCGTCGGCGCGGCCCTGCGCGGCCTTGCGCATGAACTCGGCGTCGGCCAGGAACGGCCGCGCCATCGACACCATGTCGGCGTCGCCGCGCGCGAGCACGGCCTCGCCCGTCGACGGGTCGTTGATGCGGTTGGTGGTGATGAGCGGAATGCTCACCGCGCCCTTCAACCTGCGCGTGACCCACGCGAACGCTGCGCGCGGGACCATCGTCGCGATGGTCGGGATGCGCGCCTCGTGCCACCCGATGCCCGTGTTGATGAGGTTGGCGCCGGCCGCTTCGACGGCGCGCGCGAGCGACACCACCTCGTCCCACGAGCTGCCGCCTTCGACGAGGTCGAGCATCGACAGCCGGTAGATGATGATGAAGCGCTCGCCCACCGCGCGACGCGTCTCGCGCACGACCTCCACCGGGAAGCGGATGCGGTTGTCGAAAGCGCCGCCCCATTCATCGTCGCGGAAATTGGTCTGTGGCGCGATGAACTGGTTGATGAGGTAGCCCTCGGACCCCATGATCTCCACGCCGTCGTAGCCCGCACGCTGCGCGAGTCGAGCGCAGCGGACGTACGCGGCAAGGGTCCGGCGCACGCCCCAGCGCGTCAGGCCGCGTGCGCGAAAGGGGCTGATGGGCGACTTCGACGTCGACGGCGCGACCGCCAGCGGGTGGTAAGCGTAGCGCCCCGCGTGCAGGATCTGCATCGCGATCTTCCCACCCTCGGCGTGCACGGCATCGGTGATGAGGCGATGGCGCGCGACCTGCCAAGGGAACGAGAGCTGCGACGCCTTGGGCTCGAGCCTGCCGACGAAGTTGGGCGCGATGCCGCCGGTCACCATGAGGCCGACGCCGCCGCGGGCGCGCGCGGCGTAGAAGGCCGCCATGCGCTCGAAGCCGTCGGACGCTTCCTCGAGGCCGGTGTGCATCGAGCCCATCAGCACGCGGTTCGGCAGCGTGGTGAATCCGAGGTCGAGCGGAGCCAGGAGATGGGGGTAGTCAGGCACGGGCGGCATTGTAGCCGCACCCGGCCGCAAGGCCTCGAGTTTCGTCCGGACGCTAGCCCGGACGCTCGGGCTCGGCGGCGTCACGCGTGCTCCACCAGGCCGCGAATACGCCGCACGCGAGGATGGTGGCGATGCCCGCGAGCGACGTCGCGTCCGGCACGTGCTGGAACGCGATCACGCCGATGAGCGTCGACCACAGGAGCTGGCTGTACGAGAACGGCGCCAGCACCGACACGTTGCCGCGATGGTAGGCGTGCACCGACAGCCACTGCGCGGCGCTCCACACGATCGCCATGGCCGCCGCCGCGCCGAGCGCCTCGGCGGGCGGCATCGCGATCTGCGGCAGCGCGAGCACCGTCAGGACCGCGAAGCCCAGGAGCCCCGAGTAGACGAGCGTCGTGTCGACGCCGTCGTGCACGGTGAGCTTGCGCGTGCAGATCACGGAAATGGCCCACGCGAGCGACGAGCCCACCGGCAGGAGCGCCGCCGGATGGAACGCGGCCGAGCCGGGGCGCATGACCACCACGACGCCCGCGAAGCCCGCCACGACGATCAGCCATCGAACGCGGTCGACGCGCTCCTCCAGCACCCACGACGAGAGCACGGTGACGAAGAGCGGCGAGGCGAACACCAGCGCGGTGGCCTCGGCGATGGGCAGCACGCGCAGCGCGAAGATGAAGAGCGCCGACGACGACGCGAGCGCGAGCGCGCGCACGACGTGCAGGAACGGACGCCGCGTGCGCAGCACCCCGCGGCCGCGGCGCAGGAGCGGCGAAAGCGTGACGACGAACGCGAGGTAGCGTATCCACACGATCACGACGATCGGCAGGAACGCCGTGAGGTACTTCGCGAGCGCGTCGGACGTCGAGAAGCACGCCATCGCGGCCACGATCATCACGATGGCGGACACAGGCGTGGGCGTGCGATGGGTGAGCGCGTCGGCGGGCATGGGATTTCGCGGCCGTCATTCTAGTGGACTGCGCGTGCCAGGACGCGTCGCGCTACCCGCGCGGGTGCGTAATCGCGGGCGTTAGGCTGTACAGTAGGCGTCCGCTCCCAAAGGTGACCTTCATGGCCGACGACCTCCCGTTCCATTCGCTCACGCAACTGTCCGGCATGCTCGCGCGCGGCGAGGCGACGTCGCGCTCGCTCGTCGACGCGTGCCTCGCGCGCATCGCGTCGCTCGACGGCGCGCTGCACGCGTTCGTCGACGTGTACGCGGACGATGCGCGGCGACTGGCCGACGCTTCCGATGCCGAGCGCAAGGCGGGCGTCGTGCGCGGCCCCTTGCACGGCTTGCCGATCGCGCTCAAGGACCTGATCGAGATCGTGGGCCGGCAGACCACCGCGGGGTCGAAGTCGTGGACGGGCCGCATCTCGGACCATACCGCGACGTGCGTCACGCGCCTCGTCGCCGCGGGGATGATCCCGCTCGGCAAGACGCACCTCGTGGAGTTCGCGTTCGGCGGCTGGGGTCGCAACGAGCCGATGGGCGCGCCGCGCAACCCGTGGGACATGCGCACGCATCGCGTCGCGGGCGGATCGTCGTCGGGGTCGGCCGTGGCGGTAGCCGCGGGCCTGTGCCCCGCCGCGATCGGCTCCGACACGGGAGGCTCGGTGCGCATTCCCGCGTCGCTCACCAACGTCACGGGCCTCAAGACGACGTACGGCCTCGTGAGCACGTACGGCGCGGTGCCCCTGTCGACGCTCCTCGACACCATCGGCCCGCTCGCGCATACCGCGGAGGATTGCGGCCTCCTCACCGCCGCGATCGCCGGCCCCGACGTCAACGATCCCGCGACGCGCGGAGCGCCGGCGGGCGACTACTCGTCGACCGCGGGCGTGCGCGGCCTTCGCATCACCTGCCTGCCCGCCGACCAGTTCCCCGCCGACATCGATCCGGAGATCGTGCGCGCTCGCGACGCGGCCATCGCCGTGCTGCGCGACTTGGGCGCCGACGTGAGCGAGGCCAGGCCGCCCATCGCCTTCGAGGAGATCGCGGGTCGCCTGGGCAAGCTCCTGGCCGCGGAAGCGTACGCGCTGCGCCGCGAGCCCGCGGAGAACGCGAAGATCGCGATGGACCCGTGGGTGCGCAGGCGCATATTGAGCGGCAAGGAGATCACCTCCGCGCAGTTCCTGGACGAGGTGTACGCGATGCGCCGCGCGCAGGCGGCGTTCGCCGAGTGGATGCGAGATCGCGACGCGCTCCTCACGCCCACGTCGCCCATCACCGCGACGCCTCTCGCCGAGGTCGACGAGTCGAAGGCGCCGCTGGCCGCGTTCACGCGCGCCGTCAACTACCTGGGCGCGTGCGGCCTCGCGCTGCCCGCGGGGCTTTCGAAAGCCGGCTTGCCGATGAGCGTGCAGCTCGTCGGCGCGCCGTTTGGCGAGGCGATGGTGGTGCGCATCGGGCGGGCGTTCCAGCGCGCCACCGCGTGGCATCTCGCGCGGCCGGCGCTGCCCGCGTAGCGCGCGGTTACTGCAGCGACGGCTTCTTGAGGAAGTCGCCGCGATCGGCGGAGCGCACCTTGACCGGCAGCGTGGCGCCGTCGCGCGCGAGGGTGATCGGGATCTCGGTGCCGGAAGGCCCCAGCTTCCATACGCTGCGGAAGAGCTCGGCGAGCGTGCCCACGCGCTGCCCGCCGACGGCGACGATGAGATCGCCCTGGCGAACGCCCGCGCGCTCCGCGGGACCGCCTTGCGCCACGCCGCCGACGACGAGCTTCTGGTTGTCCTCGCTCGCATAGACGCCGAGCCACGGGCGCGGAGGCTGCGCGGCGCGGCCCGTCTTGACGAGGTCGTCGAGGATGGGCGTGAGCACGTCGATGGGCACGAACATGTTGCCCTTGCGAACGTCGTCGCCGGCCGCCTCCTGCACGAAGAGCGAGCCGATGCCGATGAGGCGGCCCGCGCGATCGAGCAGCGCCGCGCCGCTCCACTCCGGATGCGGAGGCGACGTGAAGAGCGCGACGTCGAGGAGATATTCCCAGTACCCCGCGAACTCGCGGCGCGCGAAGATCTCCGCCTTGAGCGCGTGCCCGCGGCCGCCGTGGCCGATGACGTAGACCTCGTCGTCGACCGCGACGCCGTCGACGCTGCCGATGGGCACCGGCTCGAGCCCCAGCCGCCCCAACGGCAGCACGAGCCCCATGCCGGTCGCGAAATCGAACGCGAGCGGATGCCCCGGCACGACGCGGCCGTCGTGCGTGGTGATCCAGATGCCGTCGGCCTCGGTGATGAGGTAGCCGATGGTGAGGATGAGGCCATCGTCGCGGATGACGACGCCGTTGCCCGTGCGCTCGGTACCGAGGATCTGCGCGGTGAAGCCATCCTCGGGAATGTGCGACGCGAGGCGCACGACGCCGCGCAGCGCGCGCTCGAGGTCGAACTCGACGTCCGAAGGCATCGGCTGCATCTGCGACGGAAAAGACCAGTGCGTGACTTCGCTCATGGCGGCCATATTACCTTGTCCCGACGGGGCGCCCGCCTCACAATGGCAACATGCTCAATCGACAATATCGACTGGCCGCGCGACCCGTCGGGCGCCCGCGGCGAGAGGACTGGACGTTCGACGAGGCGCCGGTGCGCGACATCGGCGACGGCGAGGTCCTCGTCAAGGTGCGTTACATCTCGCTCGACCCCGCGATGCGCGGGTGGATGAACGATCGCAAGTCCTACATCGCGCCGGTCGCGATCGGCGAAGTGATGCGCGCGGGCGGCGTCGGGCAGGTCGTCGCGTCGCGCCACCCGAAGTTCGCGCAAGGCGACCACGTGGTCGGCATGTTCGGCGTGCAGCAGTACGCGATCGGCAACGGCAAGGGCATGCATCGCGTCGATCCCTCGCTCGCGCCGCTTCCCGCGTACCTGGGCGTGCTCGGCATGACGGGCATGACCGCGTACTTCGGGCTCCTCGACATCGGCAAGCCCACGCAAGGGGACACGGTCGTCGTCTCCGGCGCGGCGGGCGCGGTGGGCTCCGCGGTGGGACAGATCGCGAAGATCAAGGGCTGCCGCGTCGTGGGCATCGCGGGCGGCCCCGCGAAGTGCGAATACGTCACGCGCGAGATCGGCTTCGACGCCTGCATCGACTACAAGTCGCAGGACGTGGGTCGCGCGCTCGGCGCGCACTGCCCCGACGGCATCGACGTCTACTTCGACAACGTGGGCGGAGCGATCCTCGACGCGGCGCTCGCGCGCCTCGCGCTGCATGCGCGCGTCGTGATCTGCGGCGCCATATCGCAGTACAACGCCACCGCGCCCATCGCGGGACCATCGAACTACCTCTCGCTCCTCGCCAATCGCGCGAGCATGACGGGCATGATCGTCTTCGACTACGCGGCGCGCTACGGCGAGGCGGCGCGCGACCTGGCCGCGTGGCGCGCGGCGGGCACGCTCAAGGCGCGCGAGGACATCGTGAGCGGACTCGACAACTTCCCAGAGGCGCTGCTGATGCTGTTTTCCGGGGAGAACACCGGGAAGCTCGTCCTCGAGGTCGCGGATTAGAATCCACGGCACGCTGTTCGCCTAGGTTGCCGCTTCCGTTGCCCACGCTGGAGCCTTCACGATGAATCCGAAGATCGCATGCATGCTCGTCGGACTGGCCCTGGGCTTCACGGTCCCGGCCCAGGCGCAAAGCCCGATGCGCGTACGAGGCGTCATCACCGCGATCGACGCGACGTCGATGTCCGTCAAGTCGCGCGACGGCCGCGAGCTCAAGATCGCGCTGCCCGACAACGCCGCGGTGTCGGTGCCCAAGGCGGTGCGGCTCGACGAGGTGAAGGATGGCGACTTCGTCGGCGTCACGACGAAGCCCGGACCCAACGGTTCCGAAGTCGCGATCGAGGTGCACTACCTGCCGCCCACCGCGAGCTCCGGGCAAACGCCGTGGGACCTCGAGCCCAAGTCGAAGATGAACAACGGCACCGTGCAGGCGAAGGTCGTCGGCACCGGCAGCCGCGAGCTCATGCTGCAGTTTCCCGGCGGGACCCAGAAGATCGTCGTGCCCGACGGCACGCCCGTGGTGCGCGCGTCGCCCGGCACGCGCGCGGACCTCAAGGTGGGCGAGTACGTGTTCGTCGCGGCGCAGGCCGGCGCCGACGGCGCGCTCAGCGCCGCGCGTGTGCAGGTGAGCAAGGACGGCGTGCGACCGCCGCAGTAGCCTCTTCGCACCGCCCGACCGGCCCACCGGCGCGATGCGCCTCCTTCGACGACGGGTCCCGGGCATCCTGGCGCTCGTCCTCGCCGCGCAGGTGGGCGCGGCGACCGTTCGCGTCGGATTGCCGGTCACGCCCGAGTCGCTCGACCCCGTCAAGGTGCAGACGGGGCAGGAGATCATGGTCGTCGGGGCGATCCACGACGCGCTCTACGCCTACGATCCTCTGGCGCGCGCGCCTGTCATCGTCCCACTCGCGGCGGCGTCGCTTCCCGAGGTGTCGAGCGACTTCCGCACCTGGACGGTCCACGTGCGACCGGGCATCTACTTTCCGCCGCACGCGGCGTTCGGCGGCAGGCGCCGCGAGCTCGTCGCGGCGGACTACGCCTACACGATGCGCCGCCTCATGGACCCGCGACTGCACTCGATATGGCAGTCGATCCTCGACGGCAAGATCGCGGGGCTCGACGCGCTGGCGGCGCGCGCCCGCAAGGCCGGCACGGGCATCGATTACGACGCGCCCGTGGAAGGCCTCGAGATCGTCGACTCCCGCACGCTGCGCATACGCCTCAACGCGCCCGATCCTCGCTTCGCGTACCTCCTCGTGGGCGCGCCCCTCGTGGGCATGGCGCGCGAGGTCGTGGAGTCCGAGGGCGCCGCGTACGCGCAGCATCCGCTCGGGACGGGACCTTTCGCCGTGGCGTCGTTCACGCCGGGCCAGCGCCTCACGCTCGTGCGCAATCCCGCGTACCGCGACCTGCGCTTCGACGATCTCCTCTCCCCTGCGTCGCGCGCCTCCGCGAAGGCGCATCCGATGCTGGGCCGCAAGCTGCCCGCGGCCGACCGCATCGAGATCTCGTCGACATCCGAGGCGTCCACCGAGCTCCTCGCGCTGATGCGCGACGAGCTCGACGTCATCTTCGTCGTCACGCCGGCCAAGGTGCTCGATCAGGGTCGACTCAAGGCCGACGTCGCGCGCGCCGGCGTGCAGCTCGTCCGCATTCCACCTCCGGGACTCGACGCGATCTTCTTCAGCATGAAGGACGCTTCCGTGGGCGGCATGTCGCGCGAGCGCGTCGCGCTCCGCCGCGCCATCGCGATGGCCTTCGACGACGTCGAGTGGTCGCGGACCTTCCTCGGGGAGCCGGCAAGCGCGCCGGACCAATGGGTACCCGACGTCCTCGAGGGCCACGTCAGGGGCTACGTCTCGCCCAATCGATTCGACGTCGCAAGCGCGAACGCGCTCCTCGACCGCATGGGCTACAGGCGCGGCGCCGACGGATATCGCTCGCATCCCGGCGGGGGCGCTGTCACGGTGAGGTGGCTCATCGGCACGTCGTCCGAGGCGAGGTCGTACGCGGAGTTCATAAAGCGCATGCTCGACCGCATCGGCGTACACGTGGCGTTCGAGGCCGCGCCGCCCGCCGAGCGCGTGCGGCGCATGACCCAGTGCGCCTTCGGCATCGCGTTGATGGACATCTCGTTCGGCATGCCCGACGGCACCGATCCCCTGGCGAGCTTCTACGGCAAGGCCGGCGGCACGAACATGAGCTGCTACGACGATCCCGCGTTCGACGCGGCGTACGAGCGCGCGCTCGAGCTGCCGTCGGGACCGGAGAGGAACGCGTTGTTCCGGACCATGCAGGGGCAGCTCGACGCCTACATGCCGGGACGCGCGCTGCCGATGCCCGACGTCGTCGTCCTCACGCGGCGCGGCGTGCTCGGTCCCTTTCCCGTCACGCTCGCGAAGTCGCCGTGATGCACTACTCCGGCTTCGCGCCGACGTCCTTCGATATCTTCGACCACTTCGCGATCTCGGCCGCGATGAACCTCGCGAACTGGTCGGGCGTGCCGCCCACGGGCTCGAGGCCGCCGCCAACGAGCTTCTCGCGAACCGCGGGCATCGCCATCACTTGGTTGAAGGCGTCGTTGAGGCGGGCGACCACCGCGGGCGGCATGCCCGCGGGGCCGACGAGCCCCTGCCACGCGGTGGCGTCGTAGCCCGCGAGCCCGCTCTCCGCGATCGTCGGCAGGTCGGGCGCGTTGGGCGATCGCCTGGGCGTGGCCACCGCGATCGCGCGGAGCTTGCCGCTTTGCACGTGCGGCATGATCGGCGATAGCGAGCTGCACGTTGCCGCCGAGGAGATCGGTGACCATGGGCCGCCGCCCTTGTACGGCACGTGGACGATGTCGGTGCCGGTCTGCGCCTTGAAGAGCTCCGTGCCGAGGTGCGGCAGGCTGCCGCTGCCCGCGGAGCCGTACGCGAGCTTGCCGGGGTTGGCCTTCGCGTAGGCGACGAGCTCGGCGACCGTCTTCGCCGGCAACGAAGGGTGCACGACCAGCACGTAGTTCACGTCGACCGTGCGCACGATCGGCGTGAAGTCCTTCAGCGGATCGTAGGTCATCCTGGGATAGATGCCGACGTTGATCGCGAGCGACGCGATGTTGCCGAGGAGCAGCGTGTAGCCGTCCGGCGGCGACTTCGCGACCATCTCGGCGCCGACCATGACGCTCGCGCCCGCCTTGTTCTCGATCACCACCTGCTGGCCCAGCAGCTCGGAGAGAGCGGGCTGCACGACGCGCGCGTAGAAATCGACCGCGCCGCCCGGCGGAAACGGCACGATGAGGCGGATCGGCTTCGTCGGAAACCCCTGCGCGCCCGCGCCGGCCGCCGCGACGGCCGCCACGCACAGGAGCAGGGTCCTCATCGTCTTCGCGATCATGTCGTTCCTCCCTTTCGCGCGAGTTTAGACTAGCGGTGCCCGTTTCGTGATCCGCCGTCCATGACCCCACGCATCGAAGCCGTCGAATGCTGGGCGCTGCGCGCGCCCATCGACACACCGGTCGCCAACGCGTTCGGCGCGATGAGCAATCGCCCGGCGGTGTTCCTGCGCGTGAGCGCAACCGACGGTGCCTTCGGATGGGGCGAGGTGTTCAGCAACTTCCCGCAGGTGGGCGCCGAGCATCGCGCCCGGCTCGTGCGCAGCCTCTTCGCGCCGCTGCTCGCGGGCGTCGAAGCGGTCGATCCCGCCGTCGTGCGCGCGATGCTCGCGGCCCGCACGCGGCGCATGGCGATCCAGTGCGGCGAGCCCGGGCCGTTCGCGCAGGCGGCGGGCGCCGTCGACCAGGCCCTGCACGACATGGCGGCGCGGCGCGCGGGCGTGCCCGTGTGGAGGCACCTGGGCGGCGCGCCGCGCGTCCGCGTGTACGCGAGCGGCATCGGGCCCGACGACGTCGCGCGCGTGGCGCTCGCCAAGCGCGAGGAGGGCTATCGCGCGTTCAAGCTCAAGGTGGGGTTCGATCCCGCGCGCGACGCCGCGAACCTGGCGTCGATGCGCGAGGCGCTGGGCGACGACGCGACGATCATGGTCGACGCGAACCAGGCGTGGACGCCCGACGAGGCGCCGCGCGCATCGCGGCGCTCGCCGCGCTTCCGCCCGCACTGGGTGGAGGAGCCCATCTGCGAGGGGCACGACGCGTGGCGCGCCGTGGCGAGCGCGAGCGCGATCCCGCTCGCGGCGGGCGAGAACCTGCGTGCCCGCCGCCTTCGCGGAAGCCATCGATGCGGGCTACCTCCGCTACGTGCAGCCGGACGTCGGCAAGTGGGGCGGCATCGGCTGTGGCCTCGCGGTCGCGCGACGCGCGAGCGCGGCGGGCATCGCGTACTGCCCGCACTGGCTCGCGGGCGGCGTCGGGCTCGCGGCTTCGCTGCACGCGCTCGCCGCGGGGCGAAGCGAGGGCGGCTACGCGGAGATCGACGCCAATCCCAATCCGTTGCGCGAGGAGGTGTTTCCCCTCGCGATCGAGGATGGGTGGGTCACGCTGTCGGATGCGCCGGGGCTGGGCGTGGAGCCGGATCTCGCGAGGCTCGCGCGGTACGTGGTGACGACGGGCTCGCGGCGCGGAAGTGCTGGAAGTGCGCGACGCTGCAGGCTCGGCCGCGCGCCGATCGAATCGGCAGCCCCCGTTGCTGCGTGCGCGACGGGCTACGTCCCGAACCTGCCCGCCTGGTAATCCCTCACGGCCTCGAAGATCTCCTCGTTGCTGTTCATCACGAACGGGCCGTGCTGGGCGATCGGCTCGCCGAGCGGCTTGCCCGCGACCAGCAGCACGCGCGAGGCGGCGGGCGCCGTGAGGCGCACGCCGTCGCCCTCGTTGCGCAGGATCGCCATGCGTTGCACGGCGACGTCGGTGCCTTCCATCTTCACGCCTCCGCGATACACGTACAGGAACGCGTTGTGACCCGGCGGCAACGCGTGCTCGAACGTGGCGCCGGCCGGCAGCTCGATGTCGAGGTACGTCGGCTCGGTGACCTCGCGCTGCATCGCGCCGTCCACGCCATGGCTGCGCCCCGCGATCACGCGCACCTTCACGCCCTCCGCCGTGACGAGCTCGGGAATTTCCCCGCCCTGGATGTCGCGATACCACGGCGCGCGCATCTTGTCCTTCGACGGCAGGTTGAGCCAGAGCTGGAAGCCTTCCATGCGGCCGTCCTCCTGCTCCGGAAGCTCGGAGTGGATGATTCCGCGGCCTGCGGTCATCCACTGCACGCCGCCGTTCGACAGCAATCCCTCGTGCCCCGCGTTGTCGCGATGGCGCATGCGCCCCGCGATCATGTACGTGACGGTCTCGAAGCCGCGATGCGGATGGCTCGGGAAGCCGCCGATGTAATCCTTCGGGTCGTCGGTGCCGAAGGCGTCGAGCATGAGGAACGGGTCGAGGCGTCGCTGCAGCGGCTGCGTCAGCACGCGCGTCAGCTTGACGCCGGCGCCGTCGGACGTCGGCTGCCCGGCAACGACGCGCTCGACGGCGCGTGCGCGGGTCACGGTCTCGTTCGTCGGTCGATCGAAAAGGGTCGTCATCGTCATGATCGTTTCTCCGTTCAGGCGGCGACGGCATCGTCGATTTCATCATGCGCCGACGCAAGCGCGGCACGTTCGGCTTCCGCGCCGAGCGCCAGCCCTTCGGCGTACACGAAATGCATGTCGGTCATGCCGAGGAAGCCCAGCACCGTGCGCAGGTAGGGCACCTGCGTGTCCGCGGGCGTGTTGCGGTATTTGCCTCCGCGAGTCAGCGCCACGTACACCTTCTTGCCCTTGAGCAGGCCTTCGGGGCCGCTCGCGGTATAGCGGAAGGTGACGCCGGCGCGGGCGATGGCGTCGATCCAGTGCTTGAGCGGGGCCGGCACGCCGAAGTTGTACATCGGCACGCCCAGGACCACCACGTCCGCGGCCGCCACTTCGGCGATCAGCGCGTCGTCGAGCGCCACGCGGGCGTTTCTGCTCTGCGGACTCGTTGCGCGGCGGGCGTGAAGAGCGCGCCCAGCGCGGTCTCGTCGAGCACGGGATGCGGGTCCACCGCCAGGTCGCGCACGACGACCGAGGCTTCGGGGTCGACTTCGAGCAGGCGCGCGGTGATGCGGTTGGCGAGGCGGGTCGATTGCGAGCCGTCGCGGCGGGCGCTGGAGTTGATTTGCAGGATGTTCATCGAGGTCTCCTTGGTCTTGATCTGCGGCATGAACGGAAGATAGTTGTTCCGAATGGGTGGCCGGAAGGCCTCGAAATGGATATGATTGTTGCTGCAATGGAACAATAGGAGGGAACGCCGTGAACAGCGAACCGATCGAGCCCAACGACCTCCTCCTCTTCGCGCGCGTCGTGGACGAGGGCAGCTTCTCGCGCGCGGCCGAGCGGCTTCACCTGCCCAAGTCCACCGTCTCCCGGCGCGTCGCGGCGCTCGAAGCGCGGCTGGGCGAGCGTCTGCTCCTGCGCACCACCCGCAAGCTTTCCATCACGGACTTCGGGCGCGCCGTGCTCGAGCACGCGCAGCACGTCGCGGAGGACGTCGAGGCCGCGGCCAACCTCGCGCAGCAGCGGCAGGCCACGCCGAGCGGGCGGCTGCGCGCCACCATGCCCAACGACCTCGCGAACGGCATCCTCGCGTCGTTCCTCTCGCGATTCGTGCTGGCCTATCCCACCATCTCGCTCGAGCTCGACCTCACCGCGCGCTTCGTCGACCTCATCGGCGAGAACTTCGACATCGCGCTGCGCGTCGGCGAGCTGCGCGACGACGCCTCGCTCGCCGCACGCAAGATCGCCACGTTCGGCGAGCCGCTGTACGCGGCATCGTCTTATCTCGCGGCCGCGGCGCACCGCCCGAACCCGAGGCACTGATGGAGCACGACGGCCTGCGCGTGCTCGCGCGTTCGGGCGAGCCGCAGCGCTGGGTGCTGCTGCGCGGCGAGGCGCGCTGGGAAGGCGTGCCTGGGGCGCGCGACCGCCAACTCTCCCGACATCCTCATGCGCCTGCCCTCGGTGGCGCGGGCATCGCGATGGTCGACCATCACTTCCGTGCTGCACCTGCGCCGAGCGCTGGTCGAGGTGCTGCCTGAGTGGCACGCGCCGCCGATCCACGTGTGGGCGGTGTTCCCCGGCCGCCGCCTGATGCCGGCGCGCACGCGCGTATTCATCGACATGCTCGCCGCGACCTTCAGCGAGCCCGAATGCCGCGCGATCGAGCGCGCGGTGCGCGAGGCCGGTATCAGTCGAACTTGATCTTCGCGGCCTTCACGATGCCGTCGACCTTCTCGGCCTCGGACTTGAGGAAGTCGCCGAACTGCTGCGGCGTGTCGCTCTTGGCGTTGAGCTCGAGGTCCCGCAGCTTGTCCTTCACGTCGGGCATGAGGGCGATCGCCTGCAGCTCGGTGTTGAGGCGCTTGATCACCTCGGGTGACGTGCCCGCGGGCACGAGCACGCCCCACCAGTTCGTGAACTCGAAGCCCTTGACCGTCTCGCCGATGCCCGGCGTGTCGGGAAGCGCCGCGAGGCGCGGACCCGTAACCGCGAGCGCACGCAGCTTGCCTGCCTTCACCTGGGCCATGGCGGTACCGTCCACGACGACGTCCACCTGCTCGCCGAGCAGGCCCGTGACGGCCTGCGCGCCGCCCTTGAAGGGAACGTGCAGGATGTCCACGCCCGTCATCGATTTCAAGTACTCGACGGCGAGATGGCTCGGCGAGCCGATGCCGCCGGTGCCGTACGTGAGCTTGCCGGGCTGCGCCTTGGCGCGCGCGAGGAAGTCCGCGATGCTGTTGTCGGGTGACTTGGGGTTGACCGACACCAGCACGGAGACCGTTGCCATGAGGCCGACCGGCGCCAGGTCCTTGTAGGTGTAGCCCACGCCCGACTGCGCGAGCGGGCCGATCACCATCGAGCCCAGGTCGCCGACGACGATGTTGTAGCCGTCGGGGGCCGCCTTGGTCGCGGCGGCGACGCCGAGCGTGCCGGCCGCGCCGCCGCGATTGTCGATCACCACCGGCTGGCCCAGGCGCTCCGCGAGCTTCTGCGCGTACAGGCGCGCGATGATGTCAGTGTTGCCGCCCGGCGGATAGGGCACGATGAAGCGAATGGGCTTGTCGGGGTACGCCTGGGCGCACGCCGCGAGCGGAAGCGCGACGGCCGCGGCGCCGAGCGCCAGCAAGGTGAGCATCTTGCGCATGGGAGTCCTCTTCGTCGTCTCGTTATTGGTCGGTCAACGCGTCGCGCAGGCGCGCCTCGGCGTCGGGCGTCGCGGGTGCGTCGAAGAGCTCCACGACGACCTCCTCGATGCGGCCGGTGAAGCGGAACGGCGCCACGTAGTCGGGCGTCACGGGCAGGCCGCTGTCGTAGCCGCAGCACAGGCCCTCGCCCGACGTCTCGATCACGTGCGGAACCGTACGGGGGATCTCGCCTTCGCCCACCTCGCGGCCGTCGATCGCGAGGACGCCGCGCCCGCGATGCGGGCCGGTCCGCGTGAAGCGGAACTCGAGCCTGTGCCTGCCGGGCGTCACCTTCTCGGTCGAGTCGACGCGATACTCGGCGAGCCCCATGCAATTGTGCGCGTAGCGCAGGCAGCCGTCCTTCATGTAGAACGAGTAGCCCGCGAACCAGCTTCCGTGCGCGAGCAGCACGCCTTCCGCGCCGCCGGGCGGGACGTCGACGTGAGCGGTGATCGTGTGCGAGCGGTCCTTGACGTTGACGGCGGTGTACTCGAATTGCGGCGCGCCGCCGGGATAGAACACGCGGCGGTTGCCCGCCGGAATGGTCCCGGGCTTGCTCTCGCCCATGCGAAGCTGCATGCGCGAGTCGAGGGGCAGCACGTTGTACTTGCCTGCCTCCACCCACCACTGCTCGACGAGCTCGGCGAGCTTCCCGGGATGCGCGTCCGCGAGATCGCGGGTCTCCGAGAAATCCTCCGCCACGTGATAGAGCTCCCACTTCTGGCGGGCGAGCGCCTCTTCCGTCAGCGGATCGCCCTGGGGCTGCTCGACCACCGCCTTCCAGCCGTCGGCCCACAACGCGCGAGACGCGATCATCTCGTAGTACTGCACCTTCTTGCGCGTGGGCGCGCTCGCATCGTTGAAAGTGTGCGCGAAGCTCACGCCCTCGATGGGCCGCTGCGCGACGCCGTTGAGCGTGGCGGGCGCGTCGATGCCGAGCGCCTCGAGGATCGTGGGCACGAAGTCCACGACGTGCGTGTACTGGCTCCGCACCTCGCCGCGCGCCGCGATGCCCTTTGGCCACGACACGATGAGCGGGTCGCTCATCCCGCCCTGGTGGAGGTAGCGCTTCCAGCGGCGCAGCGGCGTGTTGCCCGCCCACGCCCAGCCCCACGAATAGTTGGGGAACGAGCGCACGCTGCCCCAGTCGTCGAGGTGCTTGAGGTTCTCCTCGACCGTGGGCTCGACGCGATTGACGAACTGGTTCTCGTTGAACGAGCCGTGCTCGCCGCCCTCGGCCGACGCGCCGTTGTCCGACGCGAGCAGGATCAGCGTGTTGTCGAGCTCGCCCAGCCGCTCGAGGAAATCGACGACGCGCCCGATGTGGTGGTCCGTCTGCTCCATGAAGCCCGCGAACACCTCCATCTGCCGCGCGTAGAGTCGCTTCGCCTCCGGCGAGAGCGAGTCCCACGCCTTGACCCAAGGCGGGCGCTCCGAGAGCTTCGTGCCCGGCGGGACGATGCCCATCTCGACCTGGCGCGCGAAGACCTCCTCGCGCCAGCGGTCCCAACCCTGGTCGAACTTGCCGCGGTAGCGGTCGCTCCACTCGGGCTCGACGTGGTGCGGCGCGTGCCCGGCGCCCAGGCAGTAGTACATGAAGAACGGCTTGTCGGGGGCGATGGTGCGAAGGTCGGTCAGGTACTCGATCGCGTGATCGGCGAGATCGGCGTTGAGGTGATAGCCCTCCTCGGGGCGCTTCGGCGGATCGATGTAGTGGCTGTCGTGCACCAGCGTCGGCACCCACTGGTTGGTCTTGCCGCCGATGAAGCCGTAGAAGCGCTCGAAGCCGCGCGACAGGGGCCACCGCGCCTTCGATGCGCCGGACGCGTATTCGCTCGCGAGCGTGAGGTGCCACTTGCCGATGCCGAGCGTGGCGTAGCCCTGCGCGAGCAGCATCTCGGAGAGGAAGCCGTTCTCGCGCGGCACCATCCCGTTGTAGCCCGGGAAGCCCGTCGCCATCTCCTGGATGATGCCGACGCCGTTGCTGTGGTGATTGCGCCCGGTGAGGAGGCACGCGCGCGTCGGCGAGCAGATGGCCGTGGTGTGGAAGTCGCGATAGCGAAGGCCGCCGGCCGCGAGGCGATCGAACGTGGGCGTCCGGATGTCGGAACCGTAGCAACCGAGCTGCGCGAAGCCCACGTCGTCCAGCAGGAAGACGAGGACGTTCGGCGCCCCTTTGCGCGCGCGCGGCGGAAGCGGCCACGCGGGCTCCGACGCTGCGGCGGTACGGCCGATCTTGCCCGTGAATGGCGTGCCTTCACGGTAGAACTTGAGGTCTGCCACGACTGCCTCCCTGGCGACGACCGCGCGGGCGGTGTCGAGATTTGCGGTACGCTCTTCTTGCTTTTCCGTCGACTCTACCGCTTGCGCTCGGGGCGCGTCTACGGCCGGCGCGCGCGACGTCAGGCGAAGAGCACCTCGAAGGCGCGCAGGTCCTCCACGACGTAGCCGTCCAAGCCCGACGCGTCCGCCTGCGCAAGCGCGGCGGCAAAGTGCGCGTCGAGCGTCGCGGTCGTGACCGCGCCCGGCCTGCCGATGAACACGAGCTCGGTGCAGGGCGCCTCGCTTGGCGCCCACGGGCCGTCGAGCTTCAACCATCCGCGGCGTCCGGTGACCTGCAGCACGCCGCGCTCGCGGGGGTCGATCTCGAGCTTCACGCGCCCCTTCGCGCGATAGACGTCGCGCGGCAGGTGCTCGATCGCGCGCTGCAGGGCGCTGAACGAGAACGCGCGATCGGAGCGCCAGGTCCAGGTGTCGAACGTCGCCCCGTGGGGGTGGCTCGCGTGGTCATGGCTCGCGTGGCCGGTGTCTTCGCACGTGTCGTCCGCACGTGCGTCCGCGTCGAAGGCGTCGGTGCCGAGGATCATTTCCACCGGGACGCGGCCGTGCGTCGTCTCCACGAGGCGGGCGCGCGGAACCGCGTGCTCCACGAACGCGCGCATCGCGGCGCATTGCGCGGGCGTCACGAGGTCGGTCTTGTTGAGCACGACGATGTCGGCGCTCTCGACCTGCGCGCGGGCGAGCGCCCGGAAGTCGGGCGGGATCGACTCGAGGTCGGCGTCGAGCACCGCGACGATCGCGTCGACGCGCACGCTCGTCTGCCGGCGATCGAGCCGGAACGTCCCGGCCACGGCGAAGGGATCCGAGACGCCGCTCGTCTCGATCACGATGTAATCGGGCGGAACGTCGCGCGAGGCGATGCGCGAGACCTCGGCCAGGAGATCGTCGCGAATCGTGCAGCAGATGCAGCCGTTGGCGAGGCTCACGGTGCTCTCCCCTTCCACCGCCACGATCAGCGCGGCGTCGACGTTGACCTCGCCGAAGTCGTTGACGAGCACCGCGATGCGCAGGCCGTGGTCGGCCGCGAGGAGGTGCTTGAGGAGCGAGGTCTTTCCCGCGCCCAGGAAGCCCCCGACGATCGCAATGGGGATGGGGGCCGGAACGGGCCGGTGCGAGTCCTCGACGCCGGGCACCGCGCTCACCGGGTCCTCATGTCTTCAGTAGTCCTTGAGCTCGTTCGACCACAGCGACGCCGAGCGATAGTCGGCAGCGGGCAGCGAGGGCGCGTTGCTCGCGGGCTTCGCGACGTTCACGTTCCACGCGCGCTCGTTCACCGCCGCCTGGCGCACCGTGATCGTCTTCCTGCCCTTGTTCACGTTGAACACCATGAGGTCGTCCGCAACGAGCTGGTACGGGCCTTTCCAATGCACGCGCACCTCGTCCATGTACGTGGCGACCTCCTGCGGGTCGACCGCGCTGTGGATCGTGACGCCGAGGTTGGGCTTCGTCAGCGAGAAAATCTTGCCGAGCGCCCTGGGCGGCGTGTGCGACGAGTTGACGATGGCCTCGGCCACGGCCTTCGACATGCCCGCGGTCACGAGTCGATCCGCAATGGGCGCGGTCTCGTGGAACATGAGGTCGGCGCCCTGCTTGTTGTTCTCGACGAAGATGTGGCTCGGGTTCGTGTCGCCCGACCACACGACGCTCATGCCGTTCCATTCGAGGCGATAGCCGATGGCGCCGTCGATCGTGTGCAGCGCCGGCCAGTGCCTGATGACCACGCCGTTGTCCTCGTACGCGATGCCCGACTTGCGATAGTCGAGCTCGGTGACGTCGAGGCCGTACGCGCCCGTCGTGTCGGAGCTTCCCGGCACGACGGTGCGAAAGCTCGTGACGTGCCAGCGCGTGTAAGCCCGAAGGCCCACTTCCATCATCTGCTTGACGCCGAGCTCGGGCTTGTCGCCCGACGGCCCCCAGATGCGCAACGGCGTGAAGCGATCGCCGCCGGCGGGACCGAAGCAGTAAAGCGGCACGACGTCGGTCATGTGGTCGGCGTGCAGGTGCGTGAGGAACACCTTGCTCATGCGGCTGTACGGCACCTGCATCGTGTTGTAGTTGACGAGGCTGCCGAGGCCCAGGTCCCACACGAAGGAATCCCCGTTGCCGAGCTCGATGAACAGTGAGCACGCCGCCTGGCGCCGGCGCACGGCGCTGCCCCACCCCGAGCCCATCACGGACACGCGTATCTCGTCCGCCGCGAGGGCCTCGCCCGGGTAATAGAAGAGCGACGGCTGCGCGATCACCGCTTTCACCTCGAAAGCGTCGCCGGCGGCGGGCTTCGCGGGCGCGTCCGCGGCAGAGACGGCGGAGGTCGCCGCCGCCGTGCCGGCGAAGGCCGCGCCCTCCAGGAATCCGCGACGCCCCGCATCGACCTCGTCACGCTTGGTGGACTCGTCGTTGTTGTGCAAGTGAGCGCTCCGCTGTCGTGGGCATGGCACCGGCTCGGGGCCGGCGCTGCGCGGACTCTAGCAGAAGGGCGTCCGGCGCGCCTTCGCATCGCGACGCGACGCGCTGCGTGCGCGATTGCCGTGCATTGCGGTGTGCGGCGGCGCCATCCCAGTGCACGAAGGCTTCGCCGCAGCGGACGGCGCCATGCACGAAACTGGGGAGCCTGCATGCAACGGTGATGTGCAGGCGCGCGATGACCGGCTTGACGAGCGTCTCGTAATTCCTTGATAGCACGGCGATCGCGGCTTGGCGCGGCCCGCGCGCCGCGGTGCCTTCAGCGTCGCATCGCCACGCGCCCGGCGCCCGCTCGTGGTGCATCTCGCCTGCATGGCAGCGTGGCACGGTTACTGCGAAAGGCAGGGCGTGCCGATTTCGTCCGACATCGCCGACCGCATCGTGGAATCGATCCTCGCGCAGCGTTTGTCGCCGGGCACGCGCCTCGGCGAGGCGCAGCTCGCGTCGATCTTCGGCGTGAGCCGCACGGTGATCCGCGAGGCGCTCACGCGGCTGTCCGAGCGCGCGGCGTGAACACGGTCAACCGCGGCGCGGGTGGCCTTGATCGAGCCCTCGCTCGTCGAGGGCGCAGGAAGTCTGCGCCGCGCGGCGCGTGATCGAGCTGGGCCTCATCCGCCACGCGAGCGAGGTGGACGCCGCCGCGGTACGCAAGCTGAAGGCGCACCTGTCTCGCGAGCGCCAGGCGCTGCGCGCGCAGGACGTCGGCGCGCGAAGCTTCCTCCTGGGCGATTTCCACGTGTGCCTCGCGGAGCGCATCGGCAACGGCCTGGGGCTGACACGCTGCGCGACCTGACCGCGCGCACCACGCTGATCGCGATGCTGTACCAGTCCTCGCACGACGCCGACGAGAGCTGCAACGATCACGTCGAGATCGTCGCGGCGCTCGAGAAGGGCGACGTCGCGCGCGCGAAGTGGCCATGGCCGAGCACATCGGCAGCGTCGAGGCGGGGTTGCGGCGCGCGCCTGTGCACGACGCGCCGCCTGGCCTGCGCGACGCGCTCGCGCCGGTCGCCAAGGGCGCGCCGCACCCTTCACCGTCACCGCGCGAGCCGGCAGAGCGGCTGCGCGCGGCGACGCCCGTCGCCTCTTCCCGCAACGCGCGGCGCGCCCCCAACCGGCCGCGCTGATCCATCCTCAACCGAAGGAGACTCATGAAGGTCGCACGACTCGCAGCCTCGCTCGCACTCCTCGCCATCGCCGTTTTTTCCACGCGCAAGCGGCGCTCGACGACGTGATGAAGAAGAAGGTCATCGTCATCGCCATCCCCACCGATTTCCCGCCCTACGGCTTCGTCGGCCCCGACCTCGTGCCCAAGGGCCTCGACATCGACATGGCGAACTACATCGGCGACAAGCTCGGCGTGAAGACGGAGCTCGTGCCCGTCACGTCCACCGCATCGCCTACCTGCAGACGAAGAAGGCGACCCGTCATCTCGACCCTCGGCAAGAACCTGGACCGCGAGAAGGTGATCGATTTCACCAGTCGCATACTCGCCGTTCTTCCAGGCGATCTTCGGGCCGAAGATCGCCGTCCGAAGACGCCCGTGGACCTCGCAGGAAGTCGATCGCCGTCACGCGCGGCGCCATCGAGGACCAGGAGCTCACGAAGATCGCGCCGCCCACGGCCGAGATCAAGGCTTCGAGGACAACAACGCGACGGTGCCGGCGTCTCCTTCGGGCAGACGGCCATGGCCACCGGCGCGTCCGCGGCGGGCAACATGATGGCGGCAACCCCACCTTCCGACGCCGAGTACAAGATCCTGCTCAAGCTGACTCGCCGAATCATCGGCGCGGCCAAGGGCGAGGACCCGCTTCGATCTGGAAGGTGAACGAGGTGCGCTCGTCTCGGCGAAGAAGAGCGGCGACTCCGACAAGCTTCGCAGAAGTGGCTCGGCCGGCCCGCCGGCGACCTCCCGCAATAGCGCGGTCAAGGGACAGGGCGAGACGCCGTGGTCCTCGACTTCTGGGCGATCCTTCCGCAGTGGCCGCTGCTGGCCAAGGGGGTCGCCAACACGCTGCCTCGACGCTCGTCTCCGCGCTTCGTGGGCGGCGCGCTCGGCGCAGCCTGCGCCTGGGCGCGGGCGCAGGGCCCGACGTGGCTGGCGCTACGCGGTGGGCACGTACGTCGTGAAATATCCGCAACACGCCGTTCATCGTGCAGCTCTCTTCATTCTTCTGCCAGCCGATACTCGGCGTGAAGTTTCCCGTTGAGCTCGCGTCCGTGCTCGCGATGGTGATCAACCTGGGCGCGTACGCCACCGAGATCATCCGCGCGGGACTCCTCGCCACGCCGCGCGGCCAGGTGGAGGCCGCGCAGGAGCCCGCGCTGTCGCGCTACCAGATCTACATGCGCGTGGTGCTGCCGCGCCGCGCTGCAAGGAAGCCCGCGCTCACGAGCCAGATCGTGATCGTGATGCTGGGCTCGGCGGTGTGCGGGCAGATCTCGACGGAGGAGCTCTCCTTCGCCGCGAACCTCATCCAGAGCCGCAACTTCCGGGCCTTCGAGGCGTACCTCGTGGCGACCGCGATCTACCTGGCGCTCGCGATCCTGCTGCGCCGCGTGCTCAACTGGTTCGGGCCGCGGTTCATCTTCGGGAGGCCGTGATGGCGACGGCGCTTCCCGGTCCACTCTGCCGCCCGCAGGAGCATTGAAGATGGTCGACTTCTCCATCTGGGACATCGTGCGCAACCTCCTGCTGGCCGCGCGCTGGACCGTCGCGCTGTCGATCGTCGCGTTCTTGGGCGGCGGCATCGTGGGCGCGGCGTTGTCGGCGCGCGCCTGCGCGGCGGCGGCGTCGCGCAGAGGCTCGTCGGAGGCTACGTGCAGCTCTTCCAGGGCACGCCGCTTCTGATGCAGCTCTTCCTCGCAAGTACCTTCGGCCTCGCGCTGCTCGGCCTTCCGACCACGCCGTGGATCGCCGCCGCGCTCGCGCTGACGCTCTATACGAGCGCTTTCCTGGCCGAGATCTGGCGCGGCTGCGTCGCGTCCATTCCCAAGGGCCAATGGGAAGCCGCCGACAGCCTGGCGCTCTCCTTCGCCGAGAAGATGCGCCATGTCGTCCTGCCGCAGGCGCTGCGGATCGCCGTCCTGCCCACCGTCGGCTTCCTCGTGCAGGTGGTGAAGGGGCACCGCGCTCGCATCCGTGATCGGCTTCATCGAGCTCACGAAGGCGGGAACGATGATCACCAACGCCACCTTCCGCCCGTTCACGGTGTACGCGTTCGTGGCGCTGGCGTATTTCTGCCTCTGCTTCCCCATCTCGTGGCAGACGGCTTCATCACCTCGAAAGGAAACTCCATGCCGGTCGTTGAGATCACGGGCCTGCGCAAGCGCTTCGGCAGCAACGAGGTGCTGAAAGGCATCGACCTCGCCGTCGAGCCCGGCGAGGTCATCGCCATCATTGGCAAGAGCGGATCCGGCAAGAGCACGCTTCTGCGCTGCGTGAACGGCCTCGAGCGCTTCGACGAGGGCACGCTCACGGTCGACGGCAAGCCGCTGCTGCACGACAACGCGCACGCGATGCGCGAGCTGCGCCAGCGCAGCGCTGCTGATCTTCCAGGCCTAACCTCTTCCGCATCTCACCGTGGGCGGCAACGTGATGTTGCCTGCGCCTCGTGAAGAAAGTCGGCAGGGCGTCTGGGTGGACGCTCCAGCGGCGAGCATGCTGCTCTGCGCGTCGGCCTCGGCGAGAAGTTCGACGCGTGGCCCGACCAGCTCTCCGGCGGCCAGCAGCAGCGCGTGGCGATCGCCCGCGCGCTCGCGATGGATCCCGCGGTGCTCCTGTGCGACGAGATCACGTCGGCGCTCGACCCCGAGCTCGTCGGCGAGGTCCTGCGCGTGGTCGAGTCGCTCGCCGCCGAGGGCATGAC
>JBGAIS010000301.1:0-2638 GCA_044225355.1 Casimicrobiaceae bacterium
GGAAGCCGGGCTCTTCGGCACCGGCGAAGCGTCGATCCGCTCGACGCAGGACTTGATGGTGCTCTCCGGGCTGCCGCCGGTGGTGCGCGAGGGCGACGCGTTCCGCGCGACGTTCACGGTGCGCAACGCCGGCACGCGTCCGCTCGCCGTGTCGCTCGCGCCGCGCGTGGGCACGAGCGCGCTCGCCGCGCAGGGCACGCAGCTCGCGCCCGGCGAGGCGCGCGAGCTCGGATGGGACGTGACGGTGCCGGCCAACGCGACGGCGCTCGACTGGCAGGTCGACGCGGTGGAGCGCGACGCGCCCGCAGGTGCGACGCCCGCGCGCGACGCGCTCAAGATCGCGCAGAAGGTGGTGCCCGCAGTGCCCGAGCGCACCTACCAGGCGACGATCATGCAGGTTACCTCGCCGCAGACGGTGCCCGTGCAGCGGCCGGCGGACGCGATCCCCGGCCGCGGCGGCATCAACGTGCAGATGCAGGCGAATCTCGCGGGCGACCTTCCCGGCGTGCGCGACTGGCTCCTCTGGTACCCGTACGGGTGCTTCGAGCAACGGGCCTCGGTGGCGATCGGCCTGCAGGATCGCATGCGCTGGAGCGCGCTCATGCTGACGCTGCCCGACTACCTGGACCGCGACGGCTTCGTGAAGTACTGGACGCCGATGTACGAGGGCGACGATATCCTCACGTCGTACATCCTGTCCATCGCGGGCGAGGCGGGCTATCCCATTCCCGATCGCGAGCGCGGCCGGATGGAAGGCGCGCTGGTGGCGTTCGTGGAGGGCCGCGTGGTGCGCCGCTCGCCGCTGCCGACGGCCGACCTCGCCATCCGCAAGGTTGCCGCGCTGGAAGCTCTGTCGCGCCGCGCCGAGCCCATCGACCCCAAGTGGCTCGACAGCTTCACCGTCGAGCCCAACCTGTGGCCCACGTCCGCCGTCATCGACTGGTACCTCGTGCAGAAGCGCCAGCCGAGGCTGCCGAAGCGCGCTGAACGCTTGGCCGAGGCCGAGCAGATCCTGCGCTCGCGCCTCAACATGCAAGGCACGACGATGGGCTTCTCCACCGAGCGGCGCGACGCGCTCTGGTGGCTCATGATCTCGGCGGACTCCAACGCGAACAAGCTCGTCGTCGCGCTCAACGACGTCCCCGCATGGAAGGACGACATGCCGCGCCTCGTGCGTGGCGCGATGGGTCGCATGCAGCGCGGAAGCTGGAACACGACCGTCGCCAATGCGTGGGGCGTGGTGGCGCTGCGCAAGTTCTCCGAGCGATTCGAGAGCACGCCGGTCACCGGCGTGACGGCGGCGGCGCTGGGCGAGCAGGTGGTGACGCACGAGTGGAAGCCCGACGACGGCAACAAGACCTTCACGCAGCGCCTGTCGTGGCCCGACTCGCGGCAGAACGTGGGCATCGCGCAGGACGGCACCGGCGCGCCGTGGGTCACGCTGCAGAGCATCGCGGCCATCCCGCTCAAGGAGCCGCTCTCGTCGGGCTATCGCATCACCCGCACCGTCACGGCCATCCAGCAGCAGACGCCGGGACAGTGGAAGCGCGGCGACGTCGCCCGCGTCACGCTCGACGTCGAGTCGCAGTCGGACATGACGTGGGTGGTGGTGGACGACGCCCTGCCGGCCGGCGCCACCGCGCTCGGCCGCGGCCTCGGCGGCGACTCCGCCATGGCGACGCAGGGCGAGCGCCGCGAGGGCCTCGTGTGGCCGGCGTTCGAGGAGCGCACGTTCACGGCCTATCGCGCGTACTACCGCTACGTGCCCAAGGGCCGCTTCGTGACGTCGTACACCGTGCGCCTCAACAATCCCGGGACGTTCAACCTCTCCGCCACGCGGGTCGAGGCCATGTACGCGCCCGAGATGTTCGGTGAGCTGCCGGTGTCGCCCTGGACCGTGCAGCCGTGAGCGCGCGGCGCGCCGCGTGCGCGCTCACGGCCGCTGCGCTCGTCGCGTGCGCGACCGCCCGCGCCGACGACGCCTGGCGGTCGGTGTCGTTCGAGGAGGTGAAGGCGCGCACCCCGGCGACGCAGGCGCGTCTTCTCGACCGCAACGGTAGCGAGCTCGCGGGCGTGCGCATCGACGCCGCGGCACGGCGGATGGGCTGGACCCCGCTCGACGACATCTCCCCCGCGATGCGCGCCGCGCTCGTCGCGGGCGAGGACAAGCGGTTCTTCGAGCACGGCGGCGTGGACTGGCCGGGGCTTGCGGTCGCCGCATGGGACAGCGTGTGGCGCGCCGCCGACGGTCGCCGCCCGCGCGGCGGGTCCACGCTGACGATGCAGCTCGCGGCGCTCCTCGACCCCGCGCTCAAGCCCGCCGGCAGCGACGCGCGCACGCTCGGCCAGAAGTGGGACCAGATGGAAGCCGCGCAGGCCCTCGAGCGCGCGTGGACCAAGGCGCAGATCCTCGAGGCCTACCTCAACCTCGTCACGTATCGGGGCGAGCTCGCGGGCATCCGCGCGGCGAGCTGCGGCCTCTTCGGCAAGGCGCCGTCGGGCCTCGACGCGCGTGAGTCGGCGATCCTCGTGGCGCTCCTGCGCGCGCCGGGAGCCAGGGCGCCGGTGGTGGCGCAGCGCGCGTGCGCGGTGGCGATCGCGGCCGACTCGGGCGCGCCCTGCGAGGCGATCCGCGCAC
>JBGAIS010000051.1:0-20864 GCA_044225355.1 Casimicrobiaceae bacterium
CCACCCAGGACCTCGCCAGCGCGATCGAGGCCTGTCACTACGGCGCCGACCTGCCGCGTATCGCCGAGTGCGACCTCGTGATCGAGGCGATCGGCGAGCGGCTCGACTGGAAGCAGGACCTGTACGCCAAGGTCGCGCCGCACCTGTCGCGCACGGCGGTGCTCGCGTCGAACACGTCGGGGCTGTCGCTGTCGTCGCTCTCCGCGACGCTGCCCGACGCCCTGCGCCCGCGCTTTTGCGGCATCCACTTCTTCAACCCGCCGCGGTACATGCACCTCGTCGAGCTGATTCCCGCGCCGGGGACCGACGCGGCGCTGCTCGACGCGCTCGAGGCGTTCCTCACGACGGCCCTCGGCAAGGGCGTGATCCGCGCGCGCGACACGCCCAACTTCATCGCCAACCGCATCGGCATCTTCTCGGTCCTGGCGACGATGAAGCACACGCAGGACTTCGGGCTGTCGTTCGACGTGGTGGACGCGCTGACGGGGCCGCTCATCGGCCGCGCGAAGAGCGCGACGTACCGCACCGCGGACGTCGTCGGCCTCGACACGCTCGCGCACGTCGTCAAGACGATGCGCGACACGCTGCCGGACGACCCGTGGCATGCGTGGTTCGCGACACCGCCGGTGCTCGAGGGCCTCGTTGCGCAAGGCGCGCTCGGCGCCAAGACGAAGGCGGGCTACTTCCGCAAGGTGGGGCGCGACATCGAGGTGCTCGACCCGGCGTCGCGCTCGTACCGCAAGTCGGAAGGCTCGGCCGCGCCCGAGGTGGTGGAGATCCTGAAGCTCAAGTCGCCGGCCGAGAAGCTCGCGAGGCTCCGCGCGTCGCCGCATCCGCAGGCGCAGTTCCTGTGGGCCCTGTTCCGCGATCTCTTCCACTACAGCGCCTACCACCTCGAGTCGATCGCCGACAACGCGCGCGACGTCGACTTGGCGATCCGCTGGGGATTCGGGTGGCAGGCGGGGCCGTTCGAGACGTGGCAGGCCGCGGGATGGAACGACGTCGCGGCGTGGATCGCGCAGGATATCGCGGCCGGAAAGGCGCTCGCGAACGTGCCGCTGCCTGGCTGGGTGAGCGACGGCCGGGTGAAGGACGCGGGAGGCGTGCACGGCGCGCAGGGGGCCTACTCGCCGACGCGCGATGCGTTCGTCGGGCGGCGCTCGCTGCCCGTGTACGCGCGCCAGGATTTCCCCGATCCCGTGCTGGGCGAGCCGCGCGCGAGCCAGGGCGCCACTGTCTTCGAGACCGACGCCGTGCGCATGTGGCACCTGGGCGACGACGTCGGCATCGTCTCGTTCAAGACCAAGGCCAACACCATCACCGATGGCGTCCTCGACGGGCTGCTGCGCGCCATCGAGACCGCGGAGCGCGAGTGCGCGGGCCTCGTCGTCTGGCAGCCGCGCGAGCCGTTCTCGCTCGGCGCCAACCTGGCCGAGATGGGCCCCGCGCTCGAGGCGCGGCAGTGGAGCGCCATCGAGTCGGTGGTGGCCAGGTTCCAGGCCACCGCGATGCGCCTGCGGCAAAGCCTCGTGCCCACCGTCTGCGCCGTTCGCGGCATGGCGCTCGGCGGATCGTGCGAGCTCGTGATGCACTCGACGCGCGCGGTCGCGGCGCTCGAGTCGTACATCGGGTTGCCGGAGGCGGGGGTGGGCATCCTCCCCGCAGGCGGCGGCACCAAGGAGCTCGCGGTGCGCGCCGCGATGGAGACACGGCGCGGCGCGGTGGGCAGCCAGCTCGACCCGCTGCCCGTCGTGCGCGCCTACTTCCAGACCATCGCCACGGCGACCGTGTCGAGGAGCGCGCTCGACGCGAAGGCGCTGGGCTTCCTGCGGCCGTCGGACGTGGTGGTGATGCACCCGCACGAGGTGCTGCACGTCGCGAGGTCGCAGGCGCGTGCGCTGGCCGATGCGGGCCACCGGCCGTCGCTGCCCGCGCGCGATGTCCCGGTGGTGGGCAAGACCGGCATCGCGACGCTTACGATGCTCCTCGTCAACATGCGCGACGGCGGCTTCATCACCGCGTACGATTTCGAGGTGGCGAAGCACATCGCCCGCGTGATCTGCGGCGGCGAGGTCGAGTCCGGCAGCCTGGTCGACGAAGCGTGGCTCCTGAAGCTCGAGCGCGAGGGATTCATGGCGCTCCTGCAGGACGCACGCACGCAGGCGCGCATCGCGCACACGCTTTCCACGGGCAAGCCGCTCAGGAACTGAAGGAGCCGTATGACGAAGCAAGTCCAGGACGCCTACATCGTCGCCGCGACGCGCACGGCGGTAGGCAAGGCGCCGCGCGGCGTGTTCCGCTCGACACGGCCCGACACGCTCCTCGCGCACGCGCTGCGCAGCGTGATGGCGCAGGTGCCGGCCATCGACCCCTCGCGGGTGGAGGACGCGATCATCGGCTGCGCGATGCCGGAGTACGAGCAAGGCATGAACGTCGCGCGCATCGGCGTGCTCCTTGCGGGGCTGCCCAACAGCGTCGCGGGGATGACGGTCAATCGATTCTGCTCGTCGGGGCTCAACGCGGTGTCGATCGCGGCCGACCGCATTCGCACGGGCGAGGCGGACATCGTCATCGCGGGCGGCACCGAGAGCATGAGCATGATCCCCATGCTCGGTCGCCTCGCGCTCAACGAGGCGGTGTTCGAGCGCGGGGAGAACATCGGCATCGCGTACGGCATGGGGCTCACGGCGGAGAAGGTGGCGGCGCAGTGGAACGTCACGCGCGAGGCGCAGGACGCCTTCGCGCTCGCCTCGCACCGGAAGGCGCTGGCCGCGCAGGCCGCGGGGGAGTTCGACGCGGAGGTGAGCCCGATCGTCGTCCACGCCGACGCGCCGGACCTCGCGAGCGGCAGCATCGCCTCGCGCGAGTCCACCGTGTCGCGCGACGAAGGGCCGCGCGCCGACACGAGCGCGGAAGGGCTCGCGAAGCTGCGGCCCGTGTTCGCCGCCAAGGGCTCGGTCACCGCGGGCAACAGCTCGCAGATGTCCGACGGCGCGGGCGCGGCGATCCTCGTGTCGGAGCGCGTGCTGCGCGAGCTCGCGCTGGCGCCGCTCGCGCGCTGGGTGGGCTTCTCGGTGGCGGGCGTCGCGCCCGAGATCATGGGCGTGGGACCGGTCGCGGCCATCCCGAAGGTCCTCGCGACCACGGGCGTGCGGCTCGCCGACATCGACTGGATCGAGCTCAACGAGGCGTTCGCGGCGCAGGCGCTCGCGGTGATGCACGACCTCGAGCTCGACCCGTCGAAGGTCAATCCGCTGGGCGGCGCCATCGCGCTCGGCCATCCGCTGGGCGCCACCGGCGCGATTCGCACGGCGACGATCACCCACGGCCTTCGCCGCCGCAAGCAGAAGTACGGAATGGTCTCGATGTGCGTCGGCACGGGCATGGGCGCGGCCGGCATCTTCGAAGCGATCCACTGAAGGAGAACTCATGAACAGGCTCATCGCGCTCGCGGGCGCGCTCGTCATCGCCGCAGTCGCACAGGCCGCCGAGGTGGGCGGCGTCAAGATCGACGATCGCGCGTCGGTCGGGGGTGCCGACCTCGTCCTCAATGGCGCAGGCGTGCGCTCGCGCGCCATCTTCAAGGTCTACGTCGGCAGCCTCTACCTGCCCGCGAAGGCGAATACCGCCGCCGCGGTGTTCGCCAAGGGCCCGCGCCGCGTGCAGCTCAACATGATGCGCGACGTGACCTCGGACCAGATGACCGAAGCCCTGGTCGACGGCATCGCCGCGTCGGTCCCCGCCGCCGAAGCGGCGGCCGTGAAGCCGCAATCGGCGGAGCTCGCGGCGATCCTGAAGTCGATGGGCGGCCTCAAGGAAGGCAACGTGCTCACCTTCGACTACGTCGACGGCGGCACCCGGGTGAGCCTCAACGGCGCCGCCAAGGGCACCATCGGGGGCGAGGCGTTCAACAAGGCGCTCACGAGCGTGTGGATCGGCGACAAGCCCGTGCAGGACGACCTCAAGAAGGCGATGCTCGGGGGCTGATGCCTTGGGCGCGCCCGCGTCGTCCGCGCGCGGAACGACGCGGCGCCTTCGGCGGTCGAACGCGCCGGTGACGCCTTCCTCCCTCCCTTCACGCCGCTCGCGCGGCCGCGGATGACTTCCATGACCAAGACCCTCCTTCGATGGCTCGCGATCGCAGCCCTCGCGCCTTCGCTCGCGTATGCCCAGGCGCCGGCCGCGCCTGCGGCCCCTGCCGCTCCCGCGCCGGGCAACGTCAACGACATCGGCGCGCTCTCCTGGCTCGGCGGCTGCTGGGGCGGCACGGTCAACCAGCGCAACTTCCGCGAGGAGTGGATGCCGCTTCGCGGCAGCACGCTCGTGGGCATGAGCTCGACCGTGTACCAGGACAAGCTCGCGAGCTACGAGTACCTGCGCATCGAGTCGCGGCCCGACGGCGTGTACTACGTCGCGCTGCCGTCCGGGCAGAAGGAGACGGCGTTCAAGCTCGTCTCGGCCACGAACGACGAGCGCGAAGGCGCGAGCATCTTCACGTTCGAGAACCCGACGCACGACTTCCCGCAGCGGATCATCTATCGCCGCGCGACCGAAGGCTGGCTGTACGCGACCATCGAAGGCAAGTACCAGGGCCAGGATCAGAAGGTCATTTACCCGTTCCGGCGCATCGACTGCGAGACCGGCGACCTCATTCGGAACTAGAAATGGGGTCTGACCCCATTTCGGGAGCCGGGCGTCGTCCGGAAATGGGGTCTGACCCCATTACGGCGGGGTGCGATGGCTGACCCTTCCGCCACGCTCGCGAGCTTCGAGCGCATGCTGGCTGCGGGCAGGGATGGCGCGCTCCTGCGCTTCTCGCTCGGCAACGAGCACCTCAAGGCGGGCAACGCCGACGCTGCGGCGGCGCACCTGCGCCGCGCGGTGGAGATCGATCCCGGCTACACGGCGGCGTGGAAGCTCCTGGGCCGCGCGCTTGCCGACGGCGGCCGCGCGGACGACGCGCTCGCGGCGTATCGCGAGGGCATCGCCGTCGCGGAGCGCAAGGGCGACAAGCAGGCGGGCAAGGAGATGGCGGTGTTCGCTCGGCGCATCGAGAAATCGCGCTCCTCGCCGGGATAGCTCGCGCGAATCCAAACGCTTAGCCGGCCCGCACCGTGTCGACGCCCTTGTTCGCGAGCGCGTCCGCGCGCTCGTTGCCCTCGTCGTTCGCGTGCCCCTTCACCCAGCGCCAGCGGACGTCGTGGCGCGCCGAGAGCGCGAGGAGCTCGCGCCACAGGTCGGCGTTCTTCACGTCCTTCTTGTCGGCGGTCTTCCAGCCGTTACGCTGCCAGCCGTGAATCCAGGTCTCGATGCCGTTCTTCACGTACTGCGAGTCGGTGAAGAGCTCGACCTCGGACGCGCGCGTGAGCGACTCGAGCGCACGGATCACCGCGGTGAGCTCCATTCGATTGTTCGTCGTGTGGCCCTCGCCGCCGAAGAGCTCCTTCTCGTGCACACCGGCGCGCAGGAGCGCGCCCCAGCCGCCCGGGCCGGGATTGCCCTTGCAGGCCCCGTCGGTATAGATGACGACGCGCACTACTGCGTCTGGTGCCCGGACGAGGACGTGAGGCCTTCGCTGGCGGGCGCGAGCGCCTTGTTGCGACGCTCGCGGCGCTGCCACGCGGGCGTGAGGAGTCGCATGCCGACCACGCGCTTGGTCGCGCGCAGGTAATAGACGCCGCCCGCGAATGGCCACCAGCGATCGCCGGCCTTCTCGAAAAAGCCGAATCGCCCGAGCCACTTCTCGCGCGCGAACGGCGGCGCGTAGGCGTCGAGTCGGCCGCCTACCACGTCGAAGCCCAGGAGCGTGAGCCAGTCCTTCACGCGATAGAGGCCGATGAAATTGCCGTTCCAGGGCGGCGTCTGGCCGCGACCGAAGTAGCGCTTGGCGCCGTAGAGCGAGAACGGGTTGAATCCCGAGATGACGATCTGGCCCTCGGGGCGGATCGCTCGATAGGCCTCGCGCAGCATGAGGTGGGGATCGTCCGTGAACTCGAGCGCGTGCGGCATGACGATGAGGTCCACCGCGTTCTCCGCGAACGGCAGGCCGTGCGGATCGGCGATGATGTCGGCGGGCGGATCGTAGTCGAGCGTCCATCGCGACGGGATGCGCGACTGCCCGAGGCAATTCCATGCGGGCAGGCCGATCTGCAGCGCGTGGAAGCCGAAGATGTCCGCGACCGTCTGGTCGAAGTACGCCCGCTCGCGCGCGAGGAGGTACCGGCCGAGCGGCGTCGCGAACCAGCCCGCGAGCGACGTTGACACCAATGGCGCGGGTCCCGAAGATGCGTCCATGGTGACGATTATCCCCATCCGCGCATTCGCGGACAACTACATCTGGACGCTGCGCGAGGGCGATCGCGCGGCGGTGGTCGACCCCGGCGACGCCGCGCCCGTGCTGGATTGGCTCGACCGCGAGCGCGTCACGCTCACCGCGATCCTCGCCACGCACCATCACAACGACCACGTCGGGGGCATCGCGGCGTTGCTCGCGCGCTTCGCGGTGCCCGTGTTCGGCCCCGCGGGCGAGGCCATTCCCGGCCGCACGCGCGCGCTCGCCGAAGGCGACGTCGTCGACGTGCCCGGCCTCCCGCTGCGCTTTCGCGTGCTCGACGTGCCGGGCCACACGGCGGGCCACATCGCGTACACGGGCGACGTCGACGGCGTGCCCTGCGTGTTCTGCGGCGACACGCTCTTCGCGGGCGGATGCGGGCGCATCTTCGAAGGCACGCCGGCGCAGATGTTGGGCGTCGCTGTCGTCGCTCGCGGCGCTGGCGCTACGACCCGCGTGTCGACCACGCTCCCGCGGTGACGCTCGCCAACCTGCGCTTCGCGCTCGCGGTGGAGCCCGGCAACGCGGCGCTCGGCGAGCGACGCGCGCGCGAGGAAGGCAAGCGCGGCCGCGGCGAGCCGACGGTGCCCTCGACCATCGCGGAGGAGCGTGCGACCAACCCGTTCCTGCGCGCGCCCGTTCCCGCGGTGAAGGCCGCGGCGGAGCGGCACGCGGGCCGCGCCCTCGCGAGCGACGTCGACGCGTTCGCGGTGCTGCGTGCCTGGAAGAACGCGTTCTGACGAGAGAGCGTCCCCGGCCCGCGATTTGACGCACGGCCCCATGGGGCCTACCATCCCCGTCGGTTCACCGACCGGACGGGCCTTATCGCGGGTCCCAAGGAGAATGCTTCCATGAGATTCCGCCATTGCACTGTCGCCCGATACTGATCGCCACCCTCGCGGCCCTCGCGTGCGGTTGCGCGACGACCCCGCCTCCGCCCGCCGTCGACCTGGCCCCGCCGCCGGTGGCGGTGAAGCCGCCGGAGCCGCCGCCCCCCGAGCTCCAGCCGTTGAAGCTCAAGGAGCCGCCGCGCTTCTCGATGCTGCGCGACCCCGACCTGGAGCCGCTGCCGCCGCCCGTGGGGGACATGTGGGAGCGCATCGTCGCGGGCTACGCCATCCCGGACATCGAGGGCCCGCTGGTGGAGAAGTGGGAGCAGTGGTACGCGCAGCGGCCCGATTACGTCGCGCGCATGGTCGAGCGCAGTCGCCGCTACCTGTATCACATCGTCACCGAGGTCTCGACGCGCAAGATGCCGCTCGAGATCGCCCTCCTCCCCATGGTCGAGAGCGCGTACAACCCCGTCGCGCAGTCGGTGGCGCGCGCTGCCGGCATCTGGCAGTTCATCCCGTCGACGGGCAAGCACTACGGCCTCGAGCAGAATTTCTGGATCGACTCGCGGCGCGACGTGGTCGCCGCCACCGACAAGGCCCTCGAGTACCTAACGAAGCTGCACGACGACTTCGACGACTGGCAGCTCGCCCTCGCGGGCTACAACTGGGGCGAAGGCAACGTCGCTCGCGCCATCGCGAAGAACAAGGCCAAGGGGCAGCCCACGAACTACGAGTCGCTCGCCATGCCGGTGGAGACGCGCAACTACCTGCCCAAGTTGCAGGCGGTGAAGAACATCGTGCGCGATCCGGAGAAGTACGGCCTCGCGCTGGCGGACATCCCGGATGCGCCGTTCTTCACCGTGGTCAAGACGACGCGCAAGATCGACACCAAGCGCGCGGCGGAGATCGCCGAGATCTCGCTCGACGATTTCCTGGCGCTCAACCCGCAGCACAACCGTCCGGTGATCGCGGGCGCCGACGAGCAGTCGATCCTGCTGCCCATCGACAACGCCGAGATCTTCGCGGCCAAGCTCGAGCTCACGGATCAGCCGCTCGTGTCGTGGCAGGCCTATCGGCTGAAGGCGAGCGAGACGCTGCCGCAGGTCGCGACGCGCTACGGGATGTCGGTGGAGACGCTGCGCGCGGTCAACGGCATCGGATCGCGCTCGCGCGTGCCGGTGGGGCATCCGCTCCTCGTGCCCGCGCAGGAGCCGTCGCGCGAGGCGGCGGAGACGCTGTCGCAGGCCGTGTTCACGACGGTGCCGGCCGGGCGCACGTTCTACTACGTCGTGCGCCGCGGAGACACGCTCAACGCCGTGGCGGCGCGCTACGGCGTCACGACGCAGGAGATCAAGTCGTGGAACGGGCTCGTGCACGAGCGACTGGCGGCCGGCCAGCGGCTGCGCGTGACGAGCGACGTGGTGCCGGTCGCGACCAAGAGCGGCGGGCGCACCAAGCGCGCCGTGGCCACCAAGGGCGCCGCGGGCAAGCGCGCCACGAAGTCGGCGCCGGCCAAGACGCCGGCAGTGGCCAAGTCGCCGCGCGCGGGATCGGGCTGACCCCGCGCCCCATCGCCTCCGGGTGATGCGCCGGCACGGGGCGCCGATCCGCGCGCACCGTGCCGCAACGTAAAACGGGCGACCCGTTGGGAGTCGCCCGTTTTGGTCCGAAGCAGTATTGCGACGGACGATATGCCGCCGGCTTACAGCTTCTTGGCGGCCTTCTTCTTCGCGGTCTTCTTGGCAGCCTTCTTCTTCGGGGCAGCCTTCTTCTTCGCCGGCTTGCGCTTGGCGGCCTTCTTCTTCGGCGCCGCGGCGGGGGCCGCCGGCGTCATCATGCTCATCATGTCTGCCATCATTTGGTGTTTCTCCTGTCTGAGTTGCACTTGACTAGTTATGTTGCTTCTCTTCTGGCAGGGGGCGGTGGATCGTCAATTTTTTCGTGCAACCACTTGACAAACCCGCTCCTCCTGCTGCCTGCATTGTAGCCACGTTTGACAGTTTTGCAAGATTTCATCACCGATTCCGACGCTTAGTGCTGCGACTGTTGCGCTTTGCGCACACGGGAAATTCGCGCGTCGATGCGGAATTTTCTTCGCGATCGAGCGCGCGATTCGCGCGCTCGAGAATTCACGCGTCGCGGTCGTTGTCGGGCAGCAGCGACTCGCTCGCGAAGAGCTCCGCGGCCGTCTCGCGCCTGCGCACGAGATGCGCCTGCCTGTCGTCGACAATGACCTCGCACGCGCGCGGACGCGAGTTGTAGTTGGAGCTCATCACGTGCCCGTACGCGCCGGCGGCGCCGATCGCCAGGAGGTCGCCCTGCGCGAGCGCCAGGTGGCGGTCGCGCGCCAGGAAATCGCCGCTCTCGCAGATGGGGCCCACGATGTCCCACGACCTCACCTCGCCCGCGCGCGGACGCACGGCGTCGACCGGATGCCAGGCGTCGTAGAGCGACGGGCGCACGAGGTCGTTCATCGCGGCGTCGACGATCGCGAAGTTGCGGGCGTCGCCGGGCTTCGTGAACTCGACCTTCGTGAGCAGCACGCCGGCGGCGCCGACCAGGCGTCGGCCCGGCTCGAGCAGGAGCTTCTCCGGGCGCCCCGCGAAGAGGTCGCGGATCATCTGCGCGTACTCCGACACGCGCACCGGATGCTCGTTGCGGTAGCGGATGCCGAGCCCGCCGCCCACGTCGATGTGGTGCAGACGAGTGCCTTCCTCGCGCAGCGCGTCGACCAGGTCGAGGACCTTGGTGACGGCCTCGCGATAGGGCTCGAGCTCCGTGATCTGCGAGCCGATGTGGATGTCGATGCCTCGCACGTCGACGTTGGCGAGGGCGGACGCCTGCCGGTACAGCGCGGGAGCGTCGTCGTAGGCGACGCCGAACTTGCTCTCCTTGAGCCCGGTGGCGATGTACGGATGGGTGCCCGGGTCGACGTCCGGGTTGACGCGCAGGCTCACCGGCGCGCGCTTGCCGGCCTCGCGCGCCACCTCGTCGAGGCGCGACAGCTCCTGCGCCGACTCGACGTTGAAGCAGAGGATGCCGGCGTCGAGCGCGGCGCGCATCTCGGCGCGCGTCTTGCCGACCCCGGAGAAGACGACCTTCGACGGATCGCCGCCCGCGGCGATCACCCGCGCGAGCTCGCCCCCCGACACGATGTCGAAGCCGCTGCCGAGCGACGCGAAGAGGCCCAGCACGGCGAGGTTGGAGTTGGCCTTGAGCGCGTAGCACACGAGGTGGTCGACGCCCGCGAACGCCTCGTCGTACTCGCGGAACGCGCCCGCGAGCGCGGCGCGCGAGTAGACGTAGCACGGCGTGCCGAAGCGCGCCGCGACTTCCGACAGCGCGAGGCCCTCGACGTGGAGCTCGCCGTCGCGATAGGTGAATGCGGTCACGGAGCGACCTTCTTCTCGGCGGGCGTTCCCGCAGGCGACGGCGGCGGCGGCGACGAGGGGCCGGGTTCCACCGGCGGCGTCACCGCGGCAGGCGCGACGGCGGCGCCGGGCTGCGCCGGCGGCGGTAGATAGAGGGGACCTTTGATGCCGCAGGACGCACACGCGATCGCGGCTGCCAGCGCGGCGGAATGACGTAACATCCGACGTGACATCATCGTCGAAATCGTATCACGCGCCCCATGCCCACCGAGACCGAATTCATCGCGCAAGCGGACGCGCTCCTGGCCGCGATCGGGCGGGCGCTCGACGATGCGCAGGACGACAGCGACGCCGACGTCGACATCGACTGGAGCCTGGTCGACGGCATCCTCACCATCGACTGTGGCGCGGGCGGCAAGCTCATCGTGAACCGGCACGTGCCCAATCGCGAGATCTGGGTGGCCGCGCGGTCCGGAGGATTCCACTTCCGCGATCGCGGCGGGCGCTTCGTGGACACGCGCTCGGGCGAGGCGCTCGACGCGTCGCTGTCGCGGCTCTTGCGCGAGCAGGCGGGGCTCGACGCCGCGCTGTCGCTCTGACGACGCAGCTTCGCCGCAAGCCGCTACGCGGCGAGCAGCGCCGTCCAGTCCTCGAGCTCGCGGCGACGCGCCGCGTGCCCGGGCATCAGCGTCTCCACCAGGGCCCAGAAGCGCGGCGAGTGGTTGAGCTCGACGAGGTGCGCCACCTCGTGCGCGACGACATACTCGGCCAGGGCGGGCGGGAGCTGAACGAGGCGCCAGTTGAGGCGGATCTCGCCGCGCGCGTTGCAGCTTCCCCACTCGCTGCGCGCGTTGGAAAGGCGAAGCGTGGGCCGCGTGCGCGCCACGCGAATCGCGAGCGCCTCGACCTGCGGCGCCACCAGCGCCCACGCTTCCTCGCGCAGCCACGTGCCCACGACGGTGGCGACCTCGGCCTCGTCCTGCGCGCGCGGATGCAGCACCGTCAGGTTGAAGAGGTCGGGCGCCACGAGCGTGCGCCGCGACGGGAACACCTCGAGCGCCAGCTCGCGGCCGCGATAGAGGATCGGCGCGCCTGACTTCCACTGGCGCGGCATCACCTGGCGCCGCCGCCCGCGCCACTCCGCGAGCGCCTTCACGATCCACTGCGCGCGCTCGAACAGCGCCGACTCGATCTCCGACAGCGTCACCCAGCGCGGCGCGCGCACCGTGAGGCCGTCCAGGTCCACCTCCATGCCGATGGTGCGGCGTCGCGCGCGGATGAGGCGGTAGTCGACCGCTTCGCCCGAGAGCGTGATCCGTCGCGCGTGGCCTTCGCCTCGTCGTGCGCGCGTGGCGCCGGGCTCGTCCCGGCCGAGCGCAACGGCGGGCGCTTCCTCGCGCATCACGCGGGCACGCCGAGCCGCGCGACCTCGGCCTCGATCCAGTCCTCGACCTCCTGCGTCAGCGTGGCGGGATCCTTGCCCGCCGGGGAGATCGGCTTGCCGATGCTCATGGTGACGGTGCCCGGTCGCTTGCCCCACAGGCCCTTGGGCCACAGGTAGCCCGCGTTGTGCGCGACCGGGATCACCGGCACGTCCATCGCGATGGCGAGGCGCGCGCCGCCGGTCTTGTACTTGGCACGCGTGCCGGCGCGGATGCGCGTACCTTCCGGATAGACGACGATCCAGAAGCCCTGGCGGAAGCGATCCTTGCCCTGGCTCGCGATCTGCTGCATGGCGTCCGTGCCGGCCTTGCGGTCGATGGTGATGGGCGAGGCGAGCCTGAATCCCCAGCCGAAGAACGGAATGGACAGGAGCTCCTTCTTGGCGACGAAGGCGAGCGGCGGGAAGTAGAGGTTGAGCGCCAGCGTCTCCCACGTCGAGCTGTGCTTCGACATGACGATGTGCGGCGCTGCGCGCGTGTCGGCGGGGATGTTCTCGAGGCCCTCCACTTTCCAGTCGATGCCGCAGAGGGCGCGCGCGCCGGCGAGGTTGAGGCGGCACCAGTTCGCGGCGATCCTGTAGCGCGGCACGCGCGGCAACCAGAACCCGCCGACGAGGAGGAAGGCGTAGATCGGCGTGACGACGGACTGGAACAGCAGGAAGGCGAGGGCGCGCAGCTTCGACATCGCCTAGCGCGTCTCCGCGGTGGCCAGGAGCGCCGACACGGCGAACGCGAGGTCCGGGTAGATCATCGTGCTCCGCGGGAAATTGCCGTCGCGCAACGTCTTCTCGCCCTTTCCGGTCAGGACCAGTATCGGCTGGGCGCCGACGGCGTCGGCGGCCTCGAGGTCGCGCAGAGAGTCGCCGATGCAGGGCACCCCCGTCAACTCCACGTTGAATCGCTTGCCGATCTCGACCAGCATGCCCGGCTTGGGCTTGCGGCAATCGCAGCGGGAATCGCCGCTGTGCGGGCAGAAGAAGACGGCGTCGACGCGGGCGCCGGCATGCGCGAGCGCCTTGTGCATCTTCTCGTGGATGCTGTTCAGCATGGCCATGTCGAAGAGGCCGCGGCCGATACCCGACTGGTTCGTCGCCACCACCACGCGATAGCCCGCGTGGTTGAGCCGCGCGATGGCCTCGACGCTTCCCGGGATGGCGCGCCACTCGTCCGGCGACTTGATGAACTGGTCGCTGTCGTAGTTGATGACGCCGTCGCGATCGAGGACCAGGAGCTTGCCGGATCGCACCGGCAGCACGGCGTAGCCCCGCCGCCGCGCGAGGCGGCGGCACGCGGCAGAGGCGATCGCGCGGCTCATTGCGCGAGCTTCGAGATGTCCGCGACGCGGTTCATGGTGTGCGCCACGCCGCGCAGGAGCGCGAGCCGGTTGGCGCGGACGGCGGGGTCGTCGGCCATCACCATCACGTCGTCGAAGTAGCGGTCGACCGCGGGCTTGGCGGTGGCGAGCGCGCGCAGCGCCGATTCGAAGTCGCCCTTGCCGAAGTCGTCGTCGACCTTGGGCGAGAGCCGTTCGAAGGTGACGAAGAGGTCGTGCTCGGCGCCGTCCGCGAGCCGCGCGCGGTCGACGGCGCTGGCGGCTTCCGCGCCGCTCTTGCGCAGGATGTTGACGATGCGCTTGTTCGCCGCCGACAGCGCCGCCGCCTCGGGAAGCGCCGCGAAGGCCTGTACGGCCGCGAGGCGCGACGGAAGGTCGTCGATGACGTCGGGACGCGCGTCGAGCACCGCGGCGACCTGGTTGGCCGAGTAGCCCTGGTCGCGCAGGTAGCCGCGCAGGCGGTCGTAGACGAAGTCGAGCACGGCGTCCTGCTGCGGCGTCACCGCCTTCGCGTTGCCGAGCGAGTCGAAGGCGAGCCCCACCAGCTCGCGCAGCGACACCGGGTGCTTGCGCTCGACGAGGATGCGCAGCACGCCGAGCGCGGCGCGGCGCAGCGCGAACGGATCCTTGTCGCCGGTGGGCACCTGGCCGATGCCGAACATGCCGGCCAGCGCCTCGAGCTTGTCGGCGAGCGCGACGGCCTGCGCGACGGGGCCCTGCGGAAGCTCGCCGCCCGCGGCCTTGGGCCAGTAGTGCTGCTCGATCGCGGACGCGACGTCGGAGGCCTCGCCGTCGTGCGTCGCGTAGTAGCGGCCCATGAGGCCCTGGAGCTCGGGGAACTCGCCCACCATGTCGGTGACGAGGTCCGCCTTGGCGAGGGCGGCCGCGCGGTCGGCGAGCGCCGGATCGGCGCCGAGCATCGGCGCGATGCGCCGGGCGAGGGCGCGCAGGCGCGTCACGCGCTCGGCCTGCGTGCCGAGCTTGTTGTGATAGACGATGGCGGACAGGCGCTCGGCGCGCGCGTCGAGGCGCTGCTTGCGATCCTGGTCGAAGAAGAACTTGGCGTCCGCGAGGCGCGCGCGCAGCACGCGCTCGTTGCCCGCGACGATGGCCGAGGGATCGCTCGTCGCGAGGTTGCTCACGAGGAGGAAGCGGTTGACGAGCTTGCCGGCGTCGTCGGCCAGCGCGAAGTAGCGCTGGTTGAGCTGCATCGTGAGGATCAGGCACTCCTGCGGCACCGCGAGGAACGCGGCGTCGAAGGTGCCCGCGTACACGACCGGCCACTCGACCAGCGCGGTGACCTCGTCGAGGAGCGCGTCGGGCATGATGGGCGTGGCGTCGCCCGCAGCGCCCTCGAGCGCCACGACGATGCTCGCGCGTCGCGCCGCGAACGACGGCGTCACCTTGCCCTCGGCCTCGAGCGTGGGCGCGTAGGCCTCGGCGTTGGCGATGTCGATCGCGCCGCGCGAAAGGAATCGATGGCCCTGCGTGGTGCGGCCGGCCGCGAGGCCGAGCGCTCGCACCGGCACGACGTCCGTGCCATGGAGTGCCACCAGGCGATGCGCCGGGCGCACGAACTTCTCGTCGTTGTAGTACGAGCCGGGGCCGGCGTACGCCATCACCTTGGGGATGGGAAGCTGCGCGAGGGCGGCGTCGAGCGCGGCCTGCAGGCCTTGCGACAGCGGCACGCCGGGCTTCACGCCCTCGTGGAAGAGCGCCTCCGCCTTGCCGTCCATCTCGCGAACGAGGGGCGCGTCCTGCGCGAGGCCCAGCGAGGCGAGCTTCTTCGACAGCGCCTGCGTGGGCTTGCCGGCGCCGTCGTAGCCCACGGACACCGGGAGGAGCTTCTGCCTGAACGGCTTGTCGGCGGAGCGAGCGGCGACACCTTGCACCGTCACCGCGAGCCGCCGCGGTGTCGCGTACGACACGACGGGCGCGTCGTGGGCGACGAAGCCATCCTTGGCGAGCGCGCTCGCGATGGCCTCGGCGAACGCGGCCTCGAGGCGCGGCAGGGCCTTCGGCGGGAGCTCCTCGGTGAGAAGCTCGACGGTCAAGGGCGCGCTCATGGCGCGCTCCCGCGGAGCTCGGCGGGGAGCATGGGATAGCGGAGCGCCTCGCGCGACTCGACGTAGCCTTGCGCGACGGCGCGCGACAGCGCGCGGATGCGGCCGATGTACGCCGCGCGCTCGGTGACCGAGATGGCGCCGCGCGCGTCGAGGAGGTTGAACGTGTGCGCGGCCTTGAGGATCATCTCGTAGCCCGGCAGCGGCAGGCGGGCCTCGAGGAGGCGCGTAGCCTCCGACTCGTAGAACGAGAAGAGCTCGAAGAGCCGCGGCGCGTTCGAGTGCTCGAAGTTGTACGTGGATTGCTCGACCTCGTTCTGGTGGAAGACGTCGCCGTAGGTCAGCGTGCGCTTGCGGCCGCTCTCGTCGGACTCCGTGAACACGAGGTCGAACACGTTCTCCTTGTCCTGCAGGTACATGGTGAGGCGCTCGATGCCGTACGTGATCTCGCCCGTGATGGGGTTGCAGTCGAGGCCGCCCACCTGCTGGAAGTAGGTGAACTGCGTGATCTCCATGCCGTTCATCCACACTTCCCAGCCCAGGCCCCACGCGCCCAGCGTGGGGTTCTCCCAGTCGTCCTCGACGAAGCGCACGTCGTTGCGTCGAAGGTCGAAGCCCAGCGTCTCGAGCGACCCGAGGTAGAGGTCGAGGATGTCGGGCGGCGAGGGCTTCAGCACCACCTGGAACTGGTAGTAATGCTGCATGCGATTGGGATTGTCGCCGTAGCGGCCGTCCTTCGGGCGCCGCGATGGCTGGACGTACGCGGCGCGCCACGGCTCGGGGCCGAGCGCGCGCAGGAACGTCGCGGTGTGGGAGGTCCCCGCGCCGACTTCCATGTCGTACGGCTGGAGGAGCGCGCACCCTTGGCGGCCCCAATACTCCTGCAGGCGCAGGATGACTTGCTGGAACGTGATCATCGCAAACGGACGGCGCGGGCGTGGCCGCGATAACTGCTTGAATACTGCGGATTTTACCGTTTTTCTCCGGGGCGTCGCGCCCCTCGCGCAGCGAACAACGCGCAGGCGGCCAGGAGTAGCGCGGATGCGACGATCGCGGTCCAGTCCCCGAAGCGCAGGAAAGGCGTCTCGCCGGTGCGTCCGGCGATCGTGACCTCGAGGACGCCTTGCGTGAACCACGGCAGCTCCGCGATCACGCGGCCGTCGTGCGCGATGGCCGACGTGATGCCGGTGTTGGTGGCGCGCAGCATCGGGCGGCCCGTCTCGAGCGCGCGCATCGCGGCGATCTGGTTGTGCTGGCGCGCGGCGATCGAGCGGCCGTACCACGCGTCGTTGGTGACGTTGACGAGGAGCGTCGCGTCGCGCGCGGCCGGGATGAGCTCGGCGCCGAACACGTCCTCGTAGCAGATGTTCACCGCGAGCCGCTGGCCCGCGACGGCGAACGGCCGCTGGCCCGGGGGGCCGGCCGCCTGGTCCGCGAGGGGGATGTCGAGCACGCGATTGATGAACCATCCCGCGAGCGGCTTGAGGGGAATCGACTCGCCGAAGGGCACGAGGTGATGCTTGCGGTACAGGCCCAGGTCGCCCTTGCCGTCGATGCTCACCACGCTGTTGTGGATGTCCTCCTCGGCGGCGCCGGCGGCCTTGAGCGCGACGAAGAGGCCCACGAGCACCGCGCCGTCGCGGGCCTCGGCGGTCTTTGCGTGTCCCGCGAAAACCGCGGGCTCGATGGTGTCGATGAACTGCGGATACGCGCTCTCGGGCAGCACGACGATGCGGCCCTTGCTCGCTTGCACGAGCCTGTCGTAGAGCTCGACGTTGTGCGGGCGGAAGCGCGGATCGAACTTCTGCTCCTGCGAGACGTTGCCCTGGAGGAGCGACACCGCGACGGGATCGCCCGCGGGCTGCGTCCACTCGACGGACCGCAGCGCGGCGCCGGCGACGCCCAGCGCCGCCGCGACGAGCGACATGGCGATCGCCTCGCGCCAGCGGCCGTCCTCGACCGCGCGCACCACCGCGAGCAGCGCGGCAGCCACCAGCGCCACCGCGAGCGACACGAGGAACACGCCCCCCACCGGCGCGAATCCCGCGAGCGGATGAGCACCGGAGGCGACGACCTGCGAGTAGCCCATCGCGAGCCACGGGAAGCCCGTGAACACGTAGCCGCGCAGCCACTCGCAGAGCACGAACGCGCCGGCGGCCGCGAGCCCGCGCGCGAGCGTCCGCGGTCGCGTCAGGCGCGCGGCGAGCCACCCCGCGAGCGCCGTCCACAGCGCGAGGTACGCGACGAAGCCGCCGGTGGCGATCACCGCTATTGGAAGCGGCATGCCGCCGAACGTCTCGAGCGCGATGTACACCCACGAGACGCCGAAGCCGAACAGGCCGAGTCCGTACGCGAAACCCTGCAGCGCGGCCCGGCGCGGCGTGGCGGCGCCGTCCCAGAGCGCGAACAGCGCGGCGAGCGACGCGAAGGCGACGACCGGCATCGCGAACGGCTCGAACGCGAACACGGCGAGGCCGCCGGCCGCCACGGCGAGCAGCGAGCCGAGCATCAGCGGCGCGGCGGGTACGGCGGCGTGGTCAAGCGGAGGCCTACCCGGACGTCTCGCTCGCCGCCGGCACGACCTTCTCGACCTGGAGCGTGTGCAGGCGACGGCTGTCCGCGCGCAGGACGCGGAAGCGCAGGTCGTCGAGCGTGGTGGTCTCGCCGCGCTTCGGCAGGCGGCCGAACGCGCGCAGGACCAGGCCGCCGACGGTGTCGAACTCGTCGTCGGGCAGCGAGGTTCCGAAGCGCGCGTTGAAGTCGCCGATCTCGGTCTGCGCCTTCACGCGGAAGCGGCCGTTGGCCTCGGCGATGATGTTGTCGTGGCTTTCGTCGAAGTCGTACTCGTCCTCGATGTCGCCGACGATCTGCTCCAGCACGTCCTCGATGGTGACGAGTCCCGAGACGCCGCCGTACTCGTCGACGACGATGGCGATGTGGTTGCGATTGGCGCGGAAGTCGCGAAGCAGCACGTTGAGGCGCTTCGACTCCGGCACGAACACCGCGGGACGCAGCGTGTCGCGCAGCATGAAGGCGTCGGGATTGGCGAAGTAGTGGAGGAGCTCCTTCGCGAGCAGGATGCCGATGACGTCGTCCTTGCTCTCGCCGATGACCGGGAAGCGGGAGTGACGCGTCTCCAGCACGAGCGGCAGGAAATCGGGCACGGCGTCGTCCACGGAGACGCAGTCCATCTGTGCGCGCGGAATCATGATGTCGCGCACGGTGGCCTCCGACACCGCGAGCACGCCCTCGATCATCGACAGGGCGTCGGCGTCGAGGAGGTGGCGCTCGTACGCGCCGCGCAGGATGTCGGTCAGCTCCTCGCGGTCCTCCGGCTCGCGGAGGAGCATCGCGGTGATGCGCTCCATGAGCGTCGGCTTGTCGGCGCTGCGTTCGTCGTCGCTAGTCATAGGGGTTGGCGATGCCGAGGGACGCGAGGATCGCGACCTCGCGCGGCTCCATCTGCGCGGCGTCCTCGGGGCGCTCGTGGTCGAAGCCCTGCAGGTGCAGCATCCCGTGGACCACTAAGTGAGCGTAGTGCGCGGCCAACGTTTTTCCCTGAGCGTCCGCTTCCTTGCGGACGACCGGCGCGCACAGGACGATGTCGCCGGCGCGCGGTGCGTCGTCATCGTACACGAACGTGAGCACGTTCGTCGCGTAGTCGCGATGGCGGAACTCGGCGTTGAGCGCGCGGCCCTCGATGGCGGTCGCGAAGCGCACGGTCACCGCGGCATCCATGAGGAGCGCCGCGCGAACCCAGCGACGCACCTGCGGCCGCGTAGGCAGCCCCTGCGCGGCCGTCGCGTACTGCACCGAAAGGGTGAGCTTGTGCGTGCCGCTCATGCGGCGGCGGCGATCGCCGCGAGCCTGCCGTAGGCCTCCGCGATGCGCCGCGGGTCGAGCGCGGCGAGCGTGTCGCCCACGTAGATCTCGGCGTACGCGCTCGAGGGCGCCTGCGCAGCGACGAAGCCCGCCTGAGCCCAGATGCCGTCGCGCTTCGCGAGCGCGTCGCGCGCCGCGAGGAGCGCTTCGGGCGACGCGCCGAAGTGGAGGTGGAAGAGGTTCACCTGGACCGGCGAAGGCAGCACGCGGACGCCCGGCACCGAAATGGAGATGGAAGAGGTTCACCTGGACCGGCGAAGGCAGCACGCGGACGCCCGGCACGCCCTCGAGCGCGGCCCCGATCTCGATGGCGCGCGCGCGCCACAGCGGCATCTTCGCGATCTGCGCGTCGAGGCGCATGGCCGCCGACGCCACGTACGGATGGAGCTGCACGAGCGAGCCGCCCATCCGCTTGCGCCACACGCGCGCCTCGTCGACGAAGGCCTTCGATCCCGCGAGCGCCGCGCCCGCCAGCGCGCCGATGCCCTTGTAGAACGAGACGTAGACGGTGTCGAAGAGCGCGCAGATCTTGGCGTGCGTGCGCGGTGCGTAGGCCTCGCGCGCTTCCCAGAGCCTCGCGCCGTCCATGTGCAGTCGTATGCCCCGCGAGCGCGCGAGCGCCGAGAGCTGCGACAGCTCGTCCCACGTCGGGAGCTGGCCGCCGATCTCGCGCGCCGGCAGCTCGACGAGTAGCGCCGCGAGCCGCTCCGGCCACGCCGCGAGATCGGGCGCGGTGGTGGGGCGATGGCGCGCGCCGAGCAGCACCGCGTCGAGGCGCTGCACGCGTGAGTAGCCGCGCATCTCGTGGAGCTCGAGGTGCGACGTGGGATGCATGGCGAACGCATCCACGCCGGTGGCCTCGGCGTGGATGCGAAGCGCGATCTGCTGCGCCATGGTGCCGCTCGGCATGAACACCGCGGCTTCCTTGCCGAGGAGCTGCGCGACCTTCGCCTCGAAGCCGTCGATCAGCGCGCCCGTCCCATAGCGATCGGCGGCGTGGCCGTGCTCGCGGCACCATTGCGCGATGGCCGCGAGCTCCGCGCCCGGCTCGGGCGGATCCACGCCCATGACGAACGAGCACCGAGCTCGCAGCGCCTCGCGCTCCGCCTGCGTGCAGGGCTTGCGCATGAACGCCGCGAATGCAGGGTCGGTGTCGACCTTCTTTCGAGTTGCCACGAGGGGCCTCGCTTCGGTGGGATGAAAAAGTCGACTCCGACCCTACTTCTCGCGGGCGGCGTCGCGGTCGTAGGCGTCGATGATCTTCTGCACGAGCGGGTGGCGGACGACGTCGGCGCTCGTGAAGCGGCGGAAGGCGATGCCGCGCACGCCCGCGAGGATGCGCGCCGACTCGACGAGGCCGCTCTTCTGGCTCTTGGCAAGGTCGATCTGCGTCACGTCGCCGGTCACGACGGCCTTGGTCCCGAAGCCGATGCGCGTGAGGAACATCTTCATCTGCTCGGGCGTCGTATTTTGCGCCTCGTCGAGGATGATGAACGAGTGGTTGAGCGTGCGGCCGCGCATGTACGCGAGCGGCGCGACCTCGATGGTCGTGCGCTCGAAGAGCTTCGACACCTTGTCGAATCCCATGAGGTCGTACAGCGCGTCGTAC
>JBGAIS010000052.1:0-5509 GCA_044225355.1 Casimicrobiaceae bacterium
GACGTCGTGCGCTTCCTCGAGCAGGCGACCCTCGGACCCACCGAGGCGCTGGTGGCCGAGGTCAAGGCCAAGGGCATCGAGGCGTGGCTCGACGAGCAGCTCCCCATGAACGTCACGCGGTATACGCAGCATCCGTTCTTCGACGTTCCCGCCGATCCGCTCGCCTGCATCGACGACACCACGCAGCCGATCACGCCGGAGAAGTTCTGCCAGGTGAACAAGGTCTCGCAGATGCCGGCCGCGTGGGAATTCTTCCGCCAGGCCAGGACCGCTCCCGACCAGCTCCGCATGCGCATGGCCCACGTCTGGCACCAGATCTTCGTCGCGGTGGGCAACGTCACTTACTCTCATTTCGACTATCACCAGCGCCTTCGCGACAACGCATTCGCGACCTTCGAGACGCTCCTGCGCACGTACACGCTGTCCCCCCAGCTCGGGATGTTCCAGAACTGGGTCAACAACGTGCCGGAGCGCAACGGCGTGAAGCCGAACGAGAACTTCGCGCGTGAGCTGATGCAGCTCTTCACGACGGGGGTGAACGAGCTCAACGACGACGGGACGCTCAAGCTGGGGGCGTCGGGCAAGCCCATCCCCACCTACACGCAGGCCGACATCGAGACGCTCGCGCGTGTCCTGACGGGCTTCGCCTTCGCACCCCGGCCGGGCGAGCCCGCGCGCATGTTCGCGCCTTACTATTTCTTCGGCGACATGGTGCCTTACGAAGAATGGCACGACACGGGCGCCAAGTACGCCCTCGGCGGGCGCATCGCGCTTCCCGCGGGCGGCGGCGCGCTGGCCGAGGTCCGCGCCGCCCTCAAGGCGCTCGTCGACCATCCCAACACGCCGCCCTTCATCGCGAAGCAGCTCATCCAGAAGACGGTGACGAGCTCGCCGACGCCCGCGTACGTGGGTCGCGTGGCCGCGGCGTTCCGCAACAACGGCCGCGGCGTGCGCGGCGACCTCGCCGCCGTGACGAAGGCGATCCTGCTCGATCCCGAGGCGCGCGGCGCGCGCAAGATCGACGCGGAGTACGGTCGCATGCGCGAGCCCGCGCTGTACCTCTCGGGCATGGTGCGCGCGCTCGACATCCAGACCGACGGCGTCGTCCCGTTCGAGCTCACCGCCGTCAGCAACCAGATCATGTTCATCCCGGAGTCGGTGTTCAGCTATTACCCCGCGGACTACACGATCGCCGGCGCCATCCCCGCGCCGGAGTTCGGCATCTACGGCTCGACCGAATTCCTCAACCGCATCAACCACGCGGTCTCGCTGCTCGACATCGTCGATATCCCGCACGTCCGCGAAGCGTGGTCGGGGCCGCGGCCGTACGTTCCCGACGCGCTCGGGACGTCGCAGCCGACGCTCGCCGCGTTCCTCGACGACGCCGCGAGCCCGGACGCCATCGTCGATCGCGTGGACCGGCTCTTCATGCACCGCGCGATGACCCCGGAGATGCGCAAGATCATCGTGACCGCCGTCGGCAAGGTCCCGGCGAGCGATCGCCTGTCACGCGTACGCCTCACGCTGCGGCTCGTGCTCACGTCGGTGGATTACCATGTCCAGAAGTAAGCGCAACCCCGCGCTCCGGCTCCCCTCTCCCACCCGCCGCCGCCTGCTGCAGTGGGCCGCGGGCACCGGTCTCCTCGCCGCGCTCGACCGCCAGCACGCGCTCGCGCAGCAGGCGAGCGACTATCGCGCGCTGGTGTGCATCTTCCTCATCGGAGGGAACGACGGCGAGAACACGCTCGTTCGCCTCGACACCGCCGGCTACCAGGCCTACGCCGCGATACGCACGCCCGACTCGGGCATCAACATCCCGCAAGCGCAGCTCCTCCCTGTCCAGCCGGCGCGGAGCTCCCCGCCGTTTGGCTTCCATCCATCGTGCCGCGCGTTCAAGTCGCTGTTCGACCAGAAGCGACTCGCGGTCGTCGCCAACATGGGCATGCTGTCGCAGCCGTCCACCAAGGCCGCGCTCGAGACGCAAGGGGCCGCGCGGCCCGCCAACCTCTTCTCGCATCCCGACCAGCAGCGCGCGCTCGCGACGGGCGATCCGGCGGGCGCCATCCGCATCGGATGGGGCGGCCGCATGGCGGACCGCCTCGACGGCGTGAACGGCGGCGCGCTCTTCCCCTCGATGGCCGCGATGAACCAGCAGGGCCTCTTCATCAACGGCAACGACTCGATCCCGCTCTTCATCCCGCCCGGCGCCACGTTGCAGACGGTGCAGAACCCTAATCCGTCGATCGAGGCTCTGGCCGACGCCGCCAGTCGCCAGATCCTCGGGCTGTCGACGGACAACGTGTACGAGACGGTCGCTCGCATCTACGCCGAGGAGAGCTTCGCGTCCGCGTCCGTGGCGACGCCCATCATCACCAATGCGTCGTCGGTCGTGCGGCCGCTCTTCGCCAACGCCACGAGCTCCATCGCGGGACAGCTCCTGAACGTCGCGCTGATGCTCGAGGGCCGCGCCGGCATCGGGCTCAAGCGCCAGGTGTTCTATTGCAGTCAGGGCAACTACGACACGCACGGCAACCAGGCGAGCGTCCAGCGCCATTTGCTCGACGACCTTTCGCAGGCCGTCGATGCCTTCCAGCGCGCCGTCGACCTCCTTGGTATCGCCGACGGCGTCACGACGTTCACGCTGTCAGACTTCGGACGCACGTTCAAGCCCGCCGCGGGCGCGGGCACCGATCACGGATGGGGCAACTACGCATTCGTCCTGGGAGGCGCCGTCAAGGGCGGTGATTTCTACGGCAAGGTGCCCACGATGGCGCTCGACGGGCCCGATGACCTCGGCAAGGAGGGCCGCTGGATTCCGACGACGTCGGTGGAGCAATACGGGGCGACGCTGTGCCGGTGGTTCGGCATGCCGGAGACCGACCTGCCTTATATCTTTCCGAACATCGCAGCGTTCGGCGACACGAGCATGGGGTTCATGGCATGACGTCGTTCACCGGGTCCACCTCCCGCCTCCTTCGCGGAGGAGCACGTCGACTCGCCTCGCTCGCTCTCGCGTCCTGCGTCGCGCTCCCGTCGACCGTCCACGCGCTGGGCGCGCCCGCCCCCAGCCTCAGCTACAACACCGACGCAGGCGACATCGTCATGAACTCGGTGATGGTCCCCGCTGCGCCGACGATGTCCACGTACTACGAGGTTCTCGGATGGAACTTCGGCGCCGAGGGCGGTGGCTACACCGGCCTGCAATGGACCCCCGAGCGCATCCCGTCCGGCGGTCCGGTGTTCATTTTCTCGCTGTGGGACCCGATCGCGACGACGAACGAGCCCATCGTCGCGACCTACACGGCGCCGGGCACCGAAACGCGGCGATTCGGAGGCGAGGGCACCGGCCTCAACTCGATGAACTGGACGCTCGGCTGGGTCCCTGACCGCTGGTACAACATCGTCGTGCGTCGCTGGGCATGCGGCAACGCGCACACGTGCTTCGGCCACTGGATCAACGACACCGCTTCCGGGGTCTGGACGCACAACATCACGATGGACTACCCCGTCCCGGACGTCAGCCTGGGTCCGGGGACGTACATCTTCCTCGAGGACTTCGCCTGGAACGGACTGAAGCGCAGCATGTACGTGCGCAACCTCTACAAGCGAGTGACGACGGTCTCCAGTCCGGCCTGGAGACCCGGGACGCGAGCGAGCTTCGGCGTGAGCGATCCCGAGGGCACGATCCCGCTCGCCTACGATGCCCGCGTCGTCGGCAGCGCGTTCTACCTCGAGGCCGGAACAGGCGCGACCGCCTCGCTCGCCCCCGGCACGTCGCTCGGCGAGGTACCGATGCCCGACACTCCCGCGCCGATCGCAGGCAAGCTGACGCGGGTCGAAGCGGCGGGCAAGCTCGGCGATCCCTCGATCAAGCTCGATTGGACGATCGATCCCGTCCGCTCGCCGCAGTTCTCGTATCGTGTCAAGGTGCGTCGCGTCTCGGACGGCGGCGTCGTGTACGACCAGGATGCGGTCGTCCCGCACGCCCGCACGGCGACGCTGCCGGTCGCGCTCGATGAGCCGATGGAAGTCGCCTTGTCCGTGCGCGACATCTTCGACCAGTGGTCGGACGCGACGGAGCCTGCCGCGTGGGTTGCCGTGCCCGTCCTCGACGCTCCCGCCACCACGACGCGCCCGGCGACGGCAGTCACCGAAGCCGGCGTCACGCTCAACTCGATCGTCACGAGCAACGGCCACGGCACGATCGCGGGCTTCGAGCTCGGCACGACCACCGCCTACGGCAAGACGGTTTCCGCGACCCAGAATCCGTTCGCGGCCAGCGCGGCCGGCGCCGCTGCGAGCGCGACGGTCAACGGCCTCGCGTGCGGCACCACGTATCACTTCCGCGCCGTGGCGAGCCACGCGACGGGAAAGGCGACGGGCGCCGATGCCTCGTTTCACACGACGGCCTGTCCCGCCACGCCCCTCGGCACCGCGACGATCGTCTCGAGCCCGTACGGCGCGATCTCTCCTCGCAAGGGGGCGACGATCAGCGGCAACACGATCACGTTCACGGGCCTGGAGGTCGAGCTCCACCTGGGCTATGGATATGCCTCTGCCAATACGTCGGCGCAACTCGACTTCGGCGGCCTGTCCCTGCCTGCCGGCGGCACGCTGCGCATCCTCTCCGGCGCCGCCGAGCAGGCGGTCACGCTGCGCGACATCTCGGGCAATCCCACCGTCGTGCGCGGCACGATCGAGCTGGTGCCGCTGCTGGACCCCGGCCCGCGGCTGACGATCCGCAACGCCAAGGGCGTGACGGTGCAGGACGGAGGGCGCATCGCGTCGGCCGGCGGCCTCGTCATCGATACGCTGGGCAACACGCCGACCGCGGGTTCGCCGCTGCAGAACGACGGCGTCGTCGACGGCGGCGCGTCGCTCGCGATCGCCGCATCGCGCGTGAACGGCAGCGGCTCGTTCACCGGCGACGCGATCCTCCTGCAGACATTCGGCAACGCCAACAATCCCGCGCACGGCGGGCAGTTCCTGCGCAACGGGCTCGCGCTCCGGCCGTCCCCCGCGAGCTCCACCGTGGCGCTGACCCTCAACGGCTACGGCGCGAGCCCGCAGGTCTTCAACCTTCGCGTCGACGGAAGCGCGCGGCTCGCCATGCCCTCGACGTGGGCGCCGGGCGTGACGCGACCCGCCAACAACGCCGTCGTGGCGCCGGGCGCGACGCGGCCCCCGGGCCAGCCCAATCCCGCGTACGGCGGCGGCAGCATGATCATCCAGGCCACGGGCTCCCTCGCGCTCGCTCGCACCGGCAGCGGCGACTTCGCGTTTCCGGGCGCCGTCGTGCTCGTCGCCGGCCAGTCGATCGATCTCGGCGGCGTCCCCATCAACCAGGGATGGAACACCGACGGCAAGGCGTTCCAGGGCGTGTATCTCGAGGCGCCGAGCCTCTACAGCATCGAAGGGCCTATCGCCATCTACGGCAACGAGCTCAACTGGGTGAATTTCAGCTCGCGGCCGACCGCGCCGGTGGTCGCCTCCAAGCTCGCGCGCAACG
>JBGAIS010000052.1:5558-20652 GCA_044225355.1 Casimicrobiaceae bacterium
AGCTTCGTGCGCTCGGACGACACCACGCCGCACCTCAACACGTTCTCGCGGCTCATCGACGCCGCGGCGCGCGGGGAATGCTGGACCTGCCTCGTCAACACGTCGCCCGTCGACATGACGCAAACCCCGTAGGCGACGGACCCAGGAGTCGCCGTCGCATTCCCGCAGCGCATGCCACGCGTGCGGCAAGATCGTTTGCATGCGCGCCGAGCATGCGGTCCAATGCCGCATGACCGAATCCCGCCGCCGCTACGTCCTCCTGCTCGTCCTCGCCGGGCTCATCATCTCCACGGCCCTCGGCCTGCGCCAGAGCATGGGGCTTTTCATGCAGCCGATGGTGACCGGTCTCGGCATCTCCGCGGCGAGCTTCGGCTTCGCCATCGCCGTGCAGAACCTCGTGTGGGGCATCTCGCAGCCGTTCGTGGGCGCGCTCGCCGACCGCCACGGCGCGCGCCCGGTCGTGATCGGCACGGCGCTCGTCTACGCGGCCGGGCTTTCGCTCATGCTCCTGATCGGACACCTTCCCGGTGGCTTGCAGGTCGCGGGCGTGCTGGCGGGGATCGGCGTCGCCGGCACGGGATTCGGCGTGCTCATCGGCACCGTGTCCCGCGCCGCGCCTCCCGAGCGCCGCACGCAGACCGTCGGCCTCGTCGCCGCGGTCGGCTCGCTGGGGACGATGGTCATCGCGCCCCTCGGCCAGGGGCTCATCGCGGCGTTCGACTGGAAAGTGGCGATGCTCGCGTTCGCGGCGATCGCGGGCTCGATGGCGCTGGTCGCGCTGCCGCTGCGTGCCTCCGCGCCCGTCCCCGCCGCCGCCGCGAGCCGCCTCGGCCTGCGCGACGCCGTGCGTACGGCGCTGTCCAACCGCGGCTACCTCTTCATGACGTTCGCGTTCTTCGCGTGCGGCTTCCAGCTCGTGTTCATCACGGCGTACCTGCCTTCGTACCTCGACCTGTGCGGCGTGGCGCCGGGCGTCGGCGCGACCGCGCTCGCGCTGATCGGCCTCTTCAACGCCATCGGCACGTACATCTTCGGGCAACTGGGCGCGCGCTATCGCCAGAAGCACCTGCTGGCGCTCATCTACCTCCTGCGCACGCTGGTGATCGCGCTGTTCCTGCTGCTGCCCATCTCGGCGGCCACGACGCTCGTCTTCGCGGCCGCCATGGGCCTCCTGTGGCTCGGCGTCGTGCCGCTCGTGACGGGCATCATCGGGCGCATGTTCGGGCTCACGTACTTCAACACGCTGTACGGCGTCGCGTTCCTGAGCCACCAGGCCGGCTCGTTCATCGGCGCGTGGATGGGTGGGGTGGTCTTCGACCTCACGCGTCGCTACGACCTCGCGTGGGCGGCGCTCATCGTGATCGGCGTCACGGCCTTCATCCTGCAATGGACGATGGACGATCGCACGCCGAGTCCCCGGGCGAACGCCGCGCCCGCGGCGGCCTGACGCCGCCTCAATACCGCGCGTTGCCGGGAGTGCGCGGGAACGGGATCACGTCGCGCACGTTCGCGAGACCCGTTGCGTACGCAACCGTTCGCTCGAAGCCCAGCCCGAATCCCGCGTGCGGCACCGTGCCATAGCGGCGCAGGTCGCGGTACCAGCCGTAGTGCGCGGGGTCGAGCCCCGTCTCCGTCATGCGCGCGTCGAGAACCTCGAGACGCTCCTCGCGCTGGCTGCCGCCGATGATCTCGCCGATGCCCGGCGCGAGCACGTCCATCGCGGCGACCGTGCGCCCGTCGTCGTTGACGCGCATGTAGAACGCCTTGATGGCCTTCGGGTAATTCATGACGATCACCGGACGGCCGACGTGCTTCTCGGTCAGGTAGCGCTCGTGCTCGGACTGCAGGTCGATGCCCCACGAGACCGGGTACTCGAACTTCTGCTTCGACGACTCGAGGATGCGTACGGCCTCCGTGTAGTCCATGCGCACGAACTCGTTGTCGACGATGCCCGCGAGCTTCGCGACGATGCCCTTCTCGATGCGCTCGTCGAAGAACGCCATGTCGTCGGGGCGCTCGGCGAGGAGCGTCCTGAAGATGTGCTTCAGGAGCGCCTCCGCGAGGTCGGCGTCGTCGGCGAGCTGCGCGAACGCGATCTCGGGCTCGATCATCCAGAATTCGGCCAGGTGACGGCTCGTGTTCGAGTTCTCGGCGCGGAAGGTCGGGCCGAACGTGTACACCTTCGACAGCGCGAGGCAATACGTCTCGACGTTGAGCTGTCCCGACACCGTGAGGAATGCTTCGCGCCCGAAGAAGTCCTGCGCGAAGTCGACGCGGCCGTCGGGCGTGCGCGGCAGGTTGGCGACGTCGAGCGTCGAGACGCGGAAGAGCGCGCCCGCGCCCTCGGCATCGGAGGCCGTGATGATGGGCGTGTTCACCCACACGAAGCCGTGCCGGTCGAAGAAGCCGTGGATCGCCTTGGCGATCGTGTGGCGCACGCGCGTGACCGCGCCGATGACGTTGGTGCGCGGGCGAAGGTGCGCCACCTCGCGCAGGAACTCGAGGGAATGCGGCTTGGGTTGGATGGGATACGTATCGGGATCGTCGACCCACCCGATGACGCGGACGCTGTCGGCCTGCATCTCGAACGGCTGGCCCTTGGCGGGCGACGGCACGATCTTTCCCGTCGCTTCGACGGCGCAACCCGCGGTGAGGTGCATCACCTCGCTTGCGTAGTTGGAGAGTGACTGCGGCGCGACCACCTGCACGGGATGGAAGCCCGAGCCGTCGGACACGTGCACGAACGAGAGTCCCGCCTTGGAGTCGCGACGCGTGCGCACCCAGCCGTTGACGGTCACGGGAGTGTCGGCGGGCGCGCGACCGGCGAGGATGTCGGCGCAGGAGAGGCGGGTGGTGTTCATGCCGAGAGCTTCTCCTCGAGCCATACCTTGATGAGTGACTGGTAAGGCACGTCACGCGCATTGGCGGCGGCCTTGATCCGCTCGAGCGTATGCATGGGCAATCGCAGGGAGATGCTCTGCGTCGTGGGCTTGAGGTTCGGCAAGCGCACACGCACGCCCTTCGACCAGTCCACATCGCCTGTGCTGTCGTGCGATTCGCGATACGCCCTCTCGTCCGTTTCCGATTCGAACGTCCTGACTCTAGCCTTCATAGGCTCGCCTCTCCTTGCGATGAGCGTCGCGAGCGGAGATTACGCGAATTCGCGTCCCGACCGCGCGCAGCGTGAACGTGATATGCAGCAAGCGTCCTCCCATCGTCTTGCCGAGGGCGTGGAGTCGCGGCTCCTCGGCGGAATGCCGCACATCCGGTGCCACGAGCAGGCTCGCATCGAAGAAGACCTGCTCCGCCTCGCTGGCGGGAACGCCGCGCTTGTCGTTCTTGCGAGCGTTGCCCGTATCCCATTCGAATCCGACGATTCGATCGAGGTCGATCATTCTCTGTATATTACCATAATATACAAGGCAATCGCCGTCGGCAGCCTGCGACCCGGCGCGACCATTGCGCAATCGAGTCGATCTTGCGGCGTCTCCCGGGTAGCTGCTAGGCTAGCCTCCCGGCCGCATGGACAGCCGCACAGGGGAGCCAACGTGCGAATTCACAGGCGTCGCGTCATCGCGCGAAGCCTCGCTGTCGCGGGGATGGTTGCCTTCGTGAGCGCGTCTGTCGAAGCATCCCTCGGCACCGCCGTCGAGTTCTACAACCCAAGCATCAACCACTACTTCGTCACGGCCTACCCCGAGGAGGCCGCAGCGCTCGACGCCGGCACCAACGTCAAGGGCTGGAAGCGCACCGGCGGGCAGTTCAGCGTCTTCACCGAGCCCAGCGACGGCCTCGCCGCGGTGTGCCGCTTCTTCGGCACCCCGGGTGTCGGACCCAACTCGCACTTCTACACCGCCGACCCCGCCGAGTGCGCGAAGGTCAAGACACTCCCGGCGTGGACGTACGAAGGCATCGCGTTCCACATTCCGCTGCCAACGAGTGGCCAGTGCGGCGGAAACTGGCCGGTGTACCGGAGCTACTACTCGGATCAGATCTCGGATGCGAACCATCGCTTCACGATCGACCTGACGGCGCACGCGCGCATGGCGCCCCGGCGGGGCGACGTCCTGGAAGGGATCGTGATGTGCGCGCCGGTGAGCGACGAGGAGCGCGAGGCGGATGTCGTTCGATTCCTGGAGCAGGCCACGCTGGGGCCGACGGAGGCGCTGGTGCAGGAGGTGAAGGCGAAGGGGATCGAGAAGTGGCTCGACGAGCAATTCGCGATGAACGTCACGAGATTCACCCAAGTCGACGAGTGGATCCCGCCCAATGGCGATCTCAACACGTGCCAGGACGACCTCACGAGACCCCCCACATACGAGACGATGTGCGCCACCTTCAATCGCGGCTCCAAGACGGTGGCATGGGAATTCTTCCGGCAGGCCCGCATCGCGCCCGATCAGGTACGTCTGCGCGCGGCCTACGTTCTGCACCTCATCCTCGCCAGCAACGTCGGGCCGACATACGCGCATGCGAATTTCCAGCAACGCCTCCGGGACAACGCGTTCGCTTCCTATGAGACGCTGCTGATGGCGTATTCGTTGTCACCGCAACTCGGCGAGTTCCAAAGCTGGGTGAAGAACGCGCCGGAGCACGATGGAGTCCGTCCCAACGAAAACTACGCGCGCGAGCTCCTGCAGCTGTTCACAATCGGACCCAATCAGCTGGGAGACGATGGACTTCCGATCCTCGATGCGCAAGGCAAGCTCTCACCAACCTATGGTCAATCCGATATCGAGACCGTTGCACGCATACTGACCGGGTTCACGTATCCGACACGACCTGGCAAGACTCCCGATTTCTGGAACAACCCGCCGTACGCGATCGGCGACATGATTACGTTCGACAAGTGGCACGACCAGGGAGCCAAGAGCGCGCTCGCGGGTCGAATCACCTTCCCTGCCGGCGGGACGGCGTCCCAGGAAGTGCGTGCGACGCTGCACGCGTTGGTGGGGCACCCGAACGCGCCCGCATTCATCGTGAAACAGCTCATCCAACGGACCGTCACCAGCTCGCCCACACCCGGATATGTCGCGCGCGTTGCGAGCGTGTTTCGCGACAGCGGCAAGGGCGTGCGCGGGGACTTGGCCGCCGTCTTCCGTGCCATCTACCTCGATCCGGAGGCTCGGGGCGCACGCAAGATCGACCGAGAGTATGGCCGCTTGCGCGAGCCCGCGCTCCTCTGGACCAACATGATCAGATCGCTCGATGTCTCGACCGATGGCGTCATCCCGACGCAGTGGACCGAATGGAGCGAGCAACGCCTCTTCGAGCCGGAGACTGTATTCGGATACTACCCGGCCGATTACACGCTCGCCGGAAGCACCATTCCTGCCCCCGAGTTTGCGATCTTCTCCACCGGCGAGTTCATGCAGCGTGCGAATCTCATCAATCTCCTGCTCTACAACGTCGACATTCCCTGGACTTCGACAGATGAAAGCTTCGGCTGGGCTCCGCGCTCCTGGGTGCCGAACGCAATAGGCACGCGTAGCCCGCCGCTGGCCATCTTCCTCGCCGACGCCACGGACGTCCCGGCGCTCGTGGATCGCGTTGACCGCCTCTACCTTCACCGGACGATGAGCGCTTCCATGAGGCGGACTATCGTCAACGCGGTCGAGAAACTTGCGCCTTCGGATTCCCTTCGGCGGGTGAAACTGGCCATCAATCTCGCGCTCACCTCCGTCGATTACCAGGTGCAAAAGTGAAGCGCGACGAGCGCAGGGGCGTGCACCGCCTCGACTCTCCTGCGCGCAGGAGACTGCTGAAGTTCGCGTCCGCGAGCGGGCTCCTCGCATGCCTGGAACGCAACATTGCGATGGCCCAAGGCGCGACTGACTTTCGCGCTATCGTCTGCATCTTTCTCGCCGGCGGAAATGACGGCGAGAACACCCTCATCCGGCACGACACCCCCGGGTATCAGGCGTATGCGGCGGTGCGCACGTCCGCTTCGGGGCTCAACATCCCGAGGGATCAACTCTTGCCAGTACAGCCTGCGCGTTCGGCGACGCCGCCGCTAGGCTTTCACCCCTCCTGTGCCGAGCTCGCATCGCTGTTCGAGCGTAAACGCTTGGCGGTTATTGCAAACATGGGAGTTCTCGCCGCGCCCGTCACGCGCGCCACGGTGCAAGCGTCGGGCGCTACACCTGCAAACCTTTTCTCACACAGCGACCAGCAGTTGATCACGCAAACAGCCGATCCGACCGGCACGTCGCACTTCGGGTGGGGAGGAAGGATTGCTGACAGGCTCGACACGTTCAACGTTGGAACTGCCTTCCCGCCACTGGTGACAACGAGCGGGCTGCGCCCGTTTTGCGCGGGAATGACATCCATCCCGGTCAGCTTGGGGATAGGCAACAACTCGCAGGCATTGGGCTACAGTGGCGATGGCAGGTATGACTTCGACGTCCTTCGTGACGCTGCAATGCGCGAGATCCTCGCCCAGGAGCGCACGAACATCTATGACGCTGTCGCGCAGCTCTACGCGGAGGAAGGATTCGCGGCGGCCTCGGTCGTAGCACCGATCCTTCAGGGGCCGAATTCGATGACCGCGCCTCATTTCTCCCAGCTCAACTCCTACTTCCAGGGCCAGATCGGGAACATCGCACGACTGATCGAGGCGCGAGAGCAAACGAAGCTCAAGCGCCAGGTGTTCTTTGCGCACCAAGGTGGCTATGACACCCATTCCGGCCAGCTGGGTATTCACGCCGGTTTGCTCGCCGAGCTGTCGAAAGGGTTGGGCGCCTTCGATCGCGCGATGGACGCGATCGGCTTGTCACAGAAGGTCACTGTCCTAGTCATCTCCGAGTTCGGGCGGACATTCAAACCCGCGGGCAACCAGGGAACGGATCACGGGTGGGGAAATTACGCCTTCGTTCTCGGAGGTGCCGTCAACGGTGGGGATGTCTATGGGACGCTGCCCACGATGGCATTGAACGGACCGGACGACTTCAGTGATGCGGGGCGCTGGATCCCCACGACCTCGCTCGAGCAGTGCGGTGCCACACTCTGCCGCTGGTTCGGCATTCCCGAGTCCGACCTGCCCTACGTCTTCCCCAACATCGCCGCATTCCCGAACACCAACCTCGGCTTCATGGCGTAAGCGCTACCTGCGCCACCCTCGCGCGCGATGCCATACTCGCGCGCGTCGTGAAGCCCACAACCGTCCCCGCCGAAAACGTCGCCATCCTGGCCGGCATGTGTGCCGCCGTGCACGTCGGCAAGCTGCCGCCGGCGCTGCCGGTGTTGAGCGATGCGTTCAGCCTCAGCCTCGTGCAGTCCGGCTTCCTGCTGGCGCTCGTGCAGCTCGCGGCGATGACGACCGGCATATTCGTGGGGCTCGCCGCGGACGGCATCGGCCTGCGCCGGAGCATGCTCGCGGGCCTCGCGCTGCTGACTGTCGCGAGCGCGATCGGTGGCTTCGCGACCGAAGCGTGGCAGCTGATGCTCCTTCGCGCAGTCGAGGGATTCGGATTCCTCGCCGCGGTGCTGCCCGTGCCGCGGCTCCTGCGATCGATGGTTCCGCCGGAGCATCTCCAGCGCAAGCTCGGCCTGTGGGGCGCGTTCACGCCCGCGGGTACCGCGTTCGCGCTCCTGTGCGGGCCATGGGTGATGGCGATCGCGGGCTGGCGCGCGTGGTGGTGGTTCGTCGCCGCGCTCACGGCAGCGATGCTCGCGTGGGTGGCGGCCTCGGTCCCGCGCGACGCGCATCACGCCGATGCCGCATCGCAGTCCGGCGATTGGCTCGTGAGGCTCCGGTTGACTCTCTCTTCGCCGGGACCCTGGCTCACGTCGCTGACGTTCGGCGTGTATGCCCTGCAGTGGATGTCCGTCATCGGCTTCCTGCCGACGATCTATGCGCACGCGGGCATTACCGCGACCGTCGCGGGCGCGATGACCGCCGTCGTCGCCGGCGTGAACGCCCTTGGCAACGTCGTATCGGGAAGGCTCCTGCATCGTGGCGTCGCCGCCGAGCGCATTCTCATGGGCGCGTTCGTGACGATGATCGTGTGTGCCTTCGTCACGTTCGGCGGGCCGCCGTCGATGCCGATCGCGGTGCGGTTCGTCGCGGTCGTGATCCTGACCGGCGTGGGCGGGCTCATCCCCGGCGCGCTCTTTCCTCTAGCCGTCGACCTGGCGCCCGAGCCGCGCACGGTGTCCACCGCGGTGGGCTTCATGCAGCAGTGCTCCGGCGCCGGCCAGTTCGTGGGTCCGCTCCTGGTGGCGTGGGTAGCGTCGATCGCTGGGGGCTGGCAGCTCACCTGGATCGTCACTGGGGCCGCGTCGCTCGTGGGGATCGGGCTCGCGCTCGCGATCGGGCGAATCCATCGCAGGAAGCCGCTTCGCGCTTAGTGTCCAAGAAAAATGGGGCAGCGTCCGCTGCCCCACTCTCGATCCTCGTACGAAACGTACGTTACTTGACGATCACGACCTCGACGCGACGCGCCTCGGCATCGTTGCCCGAGCCTTCGCTGACGATGGGCTTGACCGTGTCGATCTTGTCCTCGGCGATGCCCTGCGACTTCAAGTAATCGCGCACTGCGAACGCGCGCTGCTTGGCGAGCTCCTGGTTCTGGTCCAGGTTGCCGGTGGAGTCGTGGTAGCCCGAGATCCGGACCTTCTCGCCCGCCTTGGCCTTCTCGACGAGAGCCGTGAGCTTGCCGGCGGCGTCGGCCGGCATGTCGGCCTTGCCCGTGTCGAAGTAGAGCTTCACGACCTCGATGGCCACCGGCACGACGACCACGGCCGGCGCCGTCGCGGCGGCCTTCGGCGCCGGGGGCGCGGCGGGCGTCTTGCCCGCGTACCACGTGGCGAGCAGCGGCACGATCATCAGCGCGACGATGTTGATGATCTTGATGAGCGGGTTCACCGCGGGGCCGGCCGTGTCCTTGTACGGATCGCCGACCGTGTCGCCGGTCACCGCCGCCTTGTGCGCGTCGGAGCCCTTGCCGCCGAAGTGGCCATCCTCGATGTACTTCTTGGCGTTGTCCCACGCGCCGCCGCCGGTCGTCATCGAGATGGCGACGAAGAGGCCGGTGATGATGGTGCCCATGAGGAGGCCGCCGAGCGCCTGCGGCCCGAGCGCAAGGCCGACCACCACCGGAACGAGCACCGGCAGGAGCGACGGCACGATCATTTCCTTGATGGCCGCCTTGGTCAGGAGGTCCACGGCCACGCCGTACTCGGGCTTGCCGGTGCCTTCCATGATGCCCTTGATCTCGCGGAACTGGCGGCGCACTTCGTTCACCACCGAGCCCGCCGCGCGACCGACGGCTTCCATGGCCATGGCGCCGAAGAGATACGGCACGAGGCCGCCGATGAACAAGCCCACGATCACCATGTGGTTCGACAGGTCGAACGTCGTGGCGATCCTGGCCGTCTCGAGCGCGTGCGTGTAGTCGGCGAAGAGCACGAGCGCGGCGAGGCCGGCGGAGCCGATCGCGTAGCCCTTGGTCACCGCCTTGGTCGTGTTGCCGACGGCGTCGAGCGGGTCGGTGATCGCGCGCACGGAGTCCGGGAGCTCGGCCATCTCGGCGATGCCGCCCGCGTTGTCGGTGATGGGGCCGTAGGCGTCGAGCGCCACGATGATGCCCGTCATCGACAGCATGGAGGTGGCCGCGATGGCGATGCCGTACAGGCCCGCGAGCCAGTACGACACGAGGATGGCCGCGCACACCGCGAGGACCGGCCATGCCGTGGCCTTCATCGAGATGCCGATGCCGGCGATGATGTTCGTCGCGTGGCCCGTGGTCGACGCTTCCGCCACGTGCTTGACGGGCTTGAAGTCCGTGCCGGTGTAGTACTCGGTGATGATCACCATGAGGGCCGTCAGCACGAGGCCCACGATGGCCGCGCCGAAGAGGCGCATGGGCGTCAGCAGCGGATCGGCCGCGGCGAAGCCGCCCGTCATCTTGTCGGTGATGAACCAGAAGCCCACCGCCGAGATGACGCCCGCGACCGCGAGGCCCTTGTACAGGGCGTTCATGATCTTGCCGCCCGGCGACGCCTTGACGAAGTAGCAGCCGACGATCGACGCGAGGATCGAGAAGCCGCCCAGCACCAGCGGGTACAGCACCGCATCTTCCGCGACGGCGGGGAGCAGCAGCGCGCCCAGGAGCATCGTCGCGACGATGGTCACGGCGTACGTCTCGAAGAGGTCGGCCGCCATGCCGGCGCAGTCGCCGACGTTGTCGCCCACGTTGTCGGCGATGACCGCAGGGTTGCGCGGATCATCCTCGGGGATGCCCGCTTCCACCTTGCCGACGAGGTCGGCGCCCACGTCCGCGCCCTTCGTGAAGATGCCGCCGCCGAGACGCGCGAAGATCGAGATCAGCGAGCCGCCGAACGCGAGGCCCACGAGCGGCTGGATGGCGTGATGGAAGTCCTTGCCCGTCGGCGCGCCGCCGGCCACCAGGAACCAGTAGAAGCCCGCCACGCCGAGAAGCGCCAGGCCGACCACCAGCATGCCGGTGATGGCGCCGCCGCGGAACGCGATGGCGAGGGCTTCGTTGAGGCCCGTGCGCGCGGCCTCGGCCGTGCGGACGTTCGAGCGCACCGAGACGTTCATCCCGATGTAGCCCGTGAGGCCCGAGAGCAGCGCACCCACGAGGAAGCCCACGGCCGTGCGACCGCCGAGCGCCCACCAGATGATGAGGAACAGGATAACGCCGACGATGGCGATGGTCGTGTACTGGCGGTTGAGATACGCCTTGGCACCGGCTTGCACGGCAGCCGCGATCTCCTGCATGCGCGCGTTGCCCGCGGGCTTGCCCATGATCCAGCTGATTGAAATGATGCCGTAGACGATCGCCGCCACCGCGCACACGAGCGCGAAGATAAGTCCTGTGGACATGGCTTGGTTCACTCCCTCGATATGTGGCTGTCAGTGGTACGCCCGGCCGTCTTCGCAATGGACGGCCGTTGCGCGCTCCGGCCCGCCGGCGATGTCGATGCACGCGCCGGCTTGGCCGGAACTTCTTATTCCCCCTCGGGTACATCCTGCTTGCCGCGCCGGGATGAAACCACCCCGTCGAGGCAAGAAAACACGCTATTTTGCCAGTTTTCGGGCCAGGAAGTCGAGACGGTCCTGTCCCCAGAACAATTCGCCGTCGACGACATAGGTGGGCGCGCCGAACACGCCGCGGTCGATGGCCTCCTTCGTGTTGGCCGCGTAGCGCTCGCCGATGGCGTCGGTCGACGCGCGATCGGAGAGGCTCTGCGCATCGAGTCCGATGCCGTGCGCGATCACCGCGAGGGTCGGCGCGTCCGCGATGTCGCGGTCCTCGGCCCACAGCGCGTGGCCGATCGCGCCGGTAAGCGCAAGCCCCTGCTCGCCGCTCACCTCGTTGGCCGCGATGATCCAGCGGGCGGCGAGGTCGCCGTTCGCGGGGAAGAACTTGGGATGCAGGTTGAGCGGTATGCCCAGGTGCTTCGAGTGACGCTCGAGCTCGACCAGGCGATATGCCTGCCGCTGCGGCGCGCGCTTGGACAGCGGAAGCCCGCCCGATGCCGGGAAGATGTCGCCGAAGTTGGCGGGCTTCACGTGCACCGTCGCGTGATGCTCGTGCGCGAGGCTCACGAAGCGCGCATGGCCCAGGTACATCCACGGCGAGATCGTGGCGAAGTAGTAATCGACGACATGCGGGTGCGCCATTTCCATGCTCCTCATTTCTTGCACGCGACGTTGACGAGCTCGACGCGACGATTGCGCGCGCGGCCCGCCTCGGTGCCGTTGTCCGCGACGGGCTGCGCCTTGCCGTAGCCCTTGGCGGAAAGCCGCGACGGCTCGACGCCGTGCGCGTTCATCCACTGCATCACGCTCGACGCGCGTGCGCCCGACAGCTTGACGTTGTAGTCGTCGGCGCCCACGTTGTCGGTGTGCCCCTGCACCTCGGCCTTCACCGCGGGGCGCGCCTTCAGCACCGCCGCCGCCTTCTGCAGCACCGGCTCGGAGTCGGGCTTGAGGGTGGCCTTGTCGAAGTCGAAGAACACGCCGTAGAGCGCGACGCGGCAATCCTTGTCGAGCTTTCCCGCCCAGTCCTCGCCGCCGACGTCGGCGACGGCGAACGAGATCGCGGCGCCGTATTCGTAGTATCCGCGCGCCCACAGGTCGCGCCCGTTCTTCGCGTAGTGCGCGATGAAGCCGCTCGCCTCCTTGTCTCCGGCGGCCGGGTACATGACCGTCCAGCCCGCGGCGACGAGCGCGTTGCGGTAGTCCTCGGTGAACTGGAGCTTCGACAGCGTCGCGGGACCCTGGTAGCTGCGCGACTGGACGCCCGAGCCCACGCCCACCGCCTCGCCCTTGCCGTTGGAGACGAACGCGAGCGACACGTCGAGCGCACCGTCGGCGCGACCGGCGCCGGTGGGCTTCGATCCCGCGGGCGGCGCGAGGTACGGGAAGTCGGCCTTGTCGCCGAGTCTCTCCGCCGTGGCTGCGGGAGGCACCAGCGCGAACCCCGACTTCGCGGCGCCGATCTCGATGAGGTCGAGGTTCACCTGCGCCTGCGGCGCGTCCATCTTCATGCGCAGCCAGGCTTCGCTTGCGCCCCTCGCGAGCTTCCACACCGCGACGGACTTGTCCTCGCTCGCGTACACGAGCTCCCAGCCCGCCTTCGCGAGCGTGCCGCCCACCGCCGCGGCGATGCGCGCCTCGCTTCCGTTGTAGTAGCCGAGCGCCGGCTCGCCGGCCGCGGGCTTGTATCGATACCAGCGCGTGTAGTGGGCGCCGCGCCGCACCTTGGCGTCGCCTGCCTTGGTCGACTCGAACTCGCTCTCCGCGACGTCCTCCTTCACGAGCTTCTGGTCGGGATCGACGACCACCTGCGGCGGCAGCTTGACCGTATCCGGGAAACCCAGGTCGGCCTGCGCCACGCCGCACGCGAGGCACATCGCGACGGCCAAAAGCCTCGCGAAGCTTTGCATCGAGGTCACGTCAGCCACCCGCCTCACGTACGCCCTTTGCGGACGTTCCCTAGACATCGAAAGGCGTCCCCACCTTCTTCTGCACCGGCACGTTGCGAAGGCGCACGTAGCGCGGCAGGCCCTCCTTGAACGGCGGCGGGTCCTCGCCTTTCATGAGCGGGCCCAGGTACGCGCGCGCCTTCGCGGTGATGCCGTAGCCGTCCTTCGTGATGAAGTCGCGCGGCAGCATCTTCTCCACGTTCGCCACCTTGGCGAGCGGCGCCTCGGTGATCTTCCACTTGTACGGCTTGTCCGAGACGCGCGTGATCGCGGGCATCACCGCATTGCGTCCCGCGAGCGCCATCTGCACCGCGGCCTTGCCGACCGCGTACGCCTGGTCGACGTCGGCCTTCGAGGCGAGGTGCCGCGCCGCGCGCTGCAGGTAGTCCGCCACGGCCCAGTGATACTTGAGCTTCAGCTTGTCCTTCACGATCTGCGCGATGAGCGGCCCCACGCCGCCCAGCTGCGCGTGCCCGAAGGCGTCGCGCGTGCCGGCCTCGGCGAGGAGCTTGCCCTGCGCGTCCGAGAGGCCTTCCGAGACGCCGACGCAGCAGTAGCCGTGGGCCTTCACCCGCGCGTCGACCGCGGCGAGGAAGGTCGCCTCGTCGAACGGCACCTCGGGGAAGAGGAGCACGAGGGGGATAGGCGTGTCCGCGTCGTCGGCCATGCCCACCGCCGCGGTGATCCACCCCGCGTGACGGCCCATCACCTCGAGCACGAACACCTTGGTCGACGTCTTGGCCATGGACGCGACGTCGAACGCGGCCTCGCGCATCGACGTGGCGACATACTTCGCGACGGACCCGAACCCCGGGCAGTTGTCCGTGATGGGAAGGTCGTTGTCGACCGTCTTGGGCACGTGTATCGCGCGCAGCGGATAGCCCATTTTCTGCGCGATCTGCGACACCTTGAGGCACGTGTCGGCGGAGTCGTTGCCGCCGTTGTAGAAAAAATATCCGATGTCGTGCGCGCGAAAGACTTCCATGAGGCGCTCGTACTGCGCGCGATTCTCCTCGAGGCCCTTCAACTTGTAGCGGCACGAGCCGAACGCGCCCGACGGCGTGTAGCGGAGCGCGGCGATCGCGCTCGCGGGCTCGCGGCTCGTGTCGATCAGGTCCTCGGTCAGCGCGCCGATGATCCCGTTGCGGCCGGCGTACACCTTGCCGATCTTGTCCTTGTGCTGGCGCGCGGTCTCGATGACGCCTGCGGCGCTGGCGTTGATCACGGCGGTGACGCCGCCGGACTGTGCGTAGAAGGCGTTGGGGGGCGATGTTTTCGGCATGGGGGTATCAGGCGGAGAGCTCGGTCGCGAGTTGGCGGTAGCGCGCTTCGCCGGGCGCAAGCGCCGCGGCCTGGCCGGCGTGCGCGCGGGCGGCGGCGACATCGCCCGCCTCGCGGCACAGGAGCGCGAGATTGTAGACGAGGTCGGGATCGCCCGGCCGCACGCTGACGGCGAGCGTCTGCGTGCGGCGCGCGTCCGCGGGACGACCCGCCGCGCGCTCGACCATCGCGAGCAGATTGAGCGCCCACGGATCGTTCTGGCTCACGTCGAGCACGCGGTTAATCGCGGCCTCCGCGTCGCCGAGCGCGCCCCGCTGCGCGGCGGAGGCGGCCTCCTGCAGGAGCGGCTCCGTGCGATCCACGAGCGCCTCGCGCGCGGCGCGCCACTTCGCGTACACGAGGTCGCGGTCGTGCACGAAGCGCGTCTCGTCGCTGTTGCGGCCGCCGCCCGCGCCGGAGTCGCCGACCTCGGCATTCCACACGAACGTCTGCAGCGGCACGAAGTGAAAGCGCGTGCGCTGCGCGAGCGAGATGAAGAAATCCCAGTCGTCGAGGTACGCGAACCGCGGATCGAAGCGCGCGCCCTCGTCGACGAGCGAGCGCGCGAAGAGCGCGGCGGACAGGTGGATGAAATTGCGCTCGAAGAGCTGCATGAGCGCCATCGGTCGCCCGATGAGCTGCGTGCGGCCGTCGAGGAACACGGCACGAGCGAGCGAATGCACGACGCGCGCGTCCGCCGCGCCCGCGAGCGCCGCGGCAAGGCCCGAGACATGACCAGGCGCGATGGTGTCGTCATCGTCGAGGAACGTGACGAAGTCACCCGTCGCGGCCTCGATACCCGCGTTGGCGGCGAGCG
>JBGAIS010000053.1:0-21943 GCA_044225355.1 Casimicrobiaceae bacterium
CTGGCGGGCGGGCGACCGAACGCGCTCGTGGTGCCGCTCGACTTCACCGACACGGAGGCCGTCGACGCGGCGTGGTCTCGGGTTCGCGAGCACATGGGCGCGGTCGACCTCGTGCTGGTGGTGGCGGGCACGCACCAGGAGGTCCGGGCGTGGGAGCTGAACGAGCGCGACTCGCGCGCGCTCCTCGAGGTCAACCTCCATGGGCCGGTGAACGCGACCGGCATCGTCGTGCCGGCGCTTCTCGCGCAGGGCCACGGGGCGATCGGGATCGTGGCGTCGGTGGCGGGCTATGGCGGCCTGCCGAAGGCGCTCGTCTACGGCGCGTCGAAGGCGGCGCTCATCAATTTCTGCGAGACGCTGTACCTGGACCTGCGACCGCGCGGCATCGGCGTCTATCTCGTGACGCCCGGCTTCGTGAAGACGCCGCTGACGGACCGCAACGACTTCCCCATGCCGAACCTCATCACCGCGGAGGAGGCGGCCCGCGAGATCATCGTGGGATTGCGCGCGGGCGACTTCGAGATCCACTTCCCGCGCGCGTTCACGCGCAAGCTGAAGCTCCTGCGCCTCTTGCCCTACCGGCTCTACTTCCCGCTGATCCGCAAGGCCACCGGGCTCTGAACGGAGCGGGCGCAGAGCACCGCTCTTTGGCGTAAGTAAGCCCACGCTACCGCACAGAGGCTCCGACACGCGAGGCCCGTGCCGCGACGCGTCGCTCGCAACCCGGGAACCGCCCCACCCCAAAATGGGGTCAGACCCCATTTCGACCATCCCACCCGGAAATGGGGTCTGACCCCATTCTTGGGGTCGCTCGAAACATTCGGAAATGGGGTCTGACCCCATTTTGGTGTCGAAGACCGCGCCGTCCGGCGTTACGGCGGCGAGCCCAGCCCGAATGCCGCCTGGATGGCCGCGCGATAGCTCCGGCCCGAGGTGAGCTCGGTCCCGTCGCCCAGCACCACCTCGTACTCGCCGTGCAGGAGGGGGCGCAGCTCGCGCACGAAACGGACGTTCACGGCATGCGAGCGGTGGATGCGCAGGAACTCGCGGGGATCGAGGCGCGCGACGAGGCCCGTCAGCGTCTCCTTGTGGAGGTACGCGCGATCGGCCCACAGCCGCACGTAGTTGTCCTCGGCCTCGAGCCGCACCACGCTCGCCACCTGCACGATCACGATGCGGTTCACCGACTTGACCGCGATGCGCGTCAGCCACGGAGCCGGCAACGGAGGCAGCGGCGGCAACGACATGGCCGGCCCCTGCGAGTGCCCCGGGTCCATCGAATTGTCGCCTGAGGATCGGTCCACGCCCGCTCCAGCTTCGTCCACGATAATTACATGTATATGCAAGTTATCGCGAACCATGGCCGCATGCAAGCGGCAGGCGACAAAGTGCAGCCCGCGCGGGTGAAGCGGCTCCAGGACGGAGCGAACCGGAGAAGCGGTCAGCCGGGCCGGCGGGCCTGGCGGCGCACCGAGCGGGCGAGGCTGCGTACCTCGGAAAGCGAGAAGAGCTCGCTCGCCCGGCGCTGCGCCTCCTCCCAGTAAGGCATGGCGGCCAGGAAGCGCTGCCGACCCGTCGGCGACAGCGAGACGACCTTGACGCGGCGATCCTCGCCGGCGCGCACCTGCACGAGGCGATCGGCCTTGAGCTTCGCGATGGTCCGCGAGAGCGTAGTCTGGTCCGTCAGGGTGATCTGCGACAGGCGCCCGATCTCCACCGGACCGGCGGCGAGGATGGCCCACATGAGCGCGAGCTGGCCCGCGCGGAGGTCGACGGGCCGCAGGGCGTCGTCATAAAGCGTGTTGGCGACCCGCGCCAGCATCTTGAGGTTGGCGTACGCGCACTCGCTGCCGCGGCGGGCGTAGCTTTCGAGGGCGTCGTCGAGCGGAGGGGCGGACGCGGGGAAGGCAGGTCGTGCCATCGTTTTTCTCTTTTCCGGCAGGACGCGCGGGTTGGCCGCTCGCCCTGCTCATCGGGGTGGTAGTGCGCATTTGTATGCACATGCAAAGATAGCGCAAACGGGCGCACGCGACAACCGGGCGCGACCCGGGACGCCTCTTCGCCCGCGAGGAGGCGCGGTTCGCCTCGAGCCGCGGCCTTCCCGCCAATCGGATCGATCCCTCGCCCTGCGACGACGTAACGTTCGTCTCGTGCCGAAGCCGCGCGGCACACCTCCGGCGGGGACCCCCAGTCGCCTCGGAGCGCGCGCTTCGGCATTTTTCATTTCCATCTCCGCTTTGCATGCATTTGCATGCAATTCCAGTTCACCCCGTCCCGCCGACCGTTCGCCGCCCGCCCCTCCCCGTTGACCAACTCGCGATTGCGACGCCGCTTCGCTGCTTCGTAGGCTTGCGAGCGTGACCCGGCGTTACGCCGGGCGCTCTCAAAATCCGGGGGGTTACATGAACGTCAGGGACATCCGTCACAAGCGGCTTCTGGTGGCGAGCGCGGTGGGCGCGCTCTTCGCGGGTATCGCGGTCACCGCGGCAGCGCAGGACATCCGCGTCGAGGTGACCGGGTCGAACATCAAGCGCATCGAAGGCGAGGGCGCGTTGCCGGTGCAGGTCATCACGCGCGGCGAGATCGAGCGCAGCGGCTCGACCAACGCGATGGAGATCATGAACCTCATCTCCGCCAACAATAGCGCAGGCAACGTCTCCGTCGGCAACGTGATCGGCGCCTCGACGTTCAGCAACCAGACCGCCTCGCTGCGCGGCCTGGGCGGGTCGTCGACGCTGGTGCTCGTCAACGGCAAGCGCCTCGGCACGTTCTCGGGCGGCATCACGGGCGCGGAGGGCGTCAACCTCGCCGCGATTCCGTTCGCGGCCATCGACCGCGTCGAGGTGCTGAAGGACGGCGCATCGGCGGTATACGGCAGCGACGCGATCGCCGGCGTCATCAACTTCATCACGCGGCAGGACTTCTCGGGGGTCGACGCCACGGCGTGGTACGGCGCGCCCACGCGAAGCGGCGGCGGCGAGCAGTACCAGGTCATGGCCACGGCCGGCATCGGCGACCTCACGAAGGACAAGTACAACGCCTTCATCTCCGCGAATTACAGCGACCAGAGCGCGCTCAACCAGAACCAGCGCGATTTCTCGCGCACCAACTATCGTCCCGACATCAACCTCAACACGACGTCGGGACAGACCTTCCCGGGCTTCATCTCGACGGGCAACATCGGCAATCCCGGCTTCCCCGACTGCGCCCCGTCGATCGTCGTGGGCACGCGCTGCCGCTACGATCCCGCGGCGATCGACGGCGTCAACGCGCTTCCGCAGACGAAGCAGCTCAATCTCTTCGGATCGGGGCGTTACCAGATCAACAACGATTGGCAGGCTTACCTGACCGGGCTGTACTCGCACCAGGAGACGCTCTTCCAGATCCAGCCGAACCCGTTCTCCGACCAGATCTTCACCACCGCGACGCCGACCGGCGCCTCCGACATCCTGCTGCCGCCGGGGAGCCCCTTCTACCCGACCGCGCTCGCGATCGCCGCGGGCGTGAACGGCCAGCCGCTCAACGTTCGATACCGCTGCGTCGAGTGCGGCAACCGCAGCACGACCGATACCAACGAAGCGTGGCAGATCCTCACCGGCGTCAAGGGCACGGCGTGGAACTGGGACTGGGACGCATCCGTCAACTACAGCCAGAACACGAGCCGCGAGCACCTCAACGCGGGCTTCCCGCTCTTCTCGACGATCCTGCCGCTCCTCAACAGCGGCCGCGTGAACCTGTTCGGGCCCAACACCGCGGCGATCTCGCAGGAGATCCAGGGCCTCAACTACGGCGTGGACGCGTTCGACAGCAAGCTCTGGGGCTACGGGGTGGACCTCAAGGGCTCGAGCGACGTCTACAAACTGCCCGCCGGCATGATGGCGCTCGCGCTCGGCCTGCAGGCGGGACGCACCGAGCTCAACCAGCGTCCCGATCCGCTCTTGCAGACGGGCGACGTCTCGGGCTACGGCGGCAACCTGCAGAACGTCGACGCCTCGCGCACCGCGTGGGCGCTGTACGGCGAGCTCAACATCCCGATCCTCAAGTCGCTCGAGGCCAACGTCGCCGTTCGCTACGACCACTACAGCGACTTCGGCAGCACGACGAACCCCAAGCTCAGCGTGCGCTGGGCACCGATCCCGTCGGTGCTCCTGCGCGGCTCGTGGGGCACGGGCTTCAAGGCGCCCACGCTGTACCAACTGTGGAATCCGCAGACGCCGGGACTCTCGCAGGCCGGTCTCAGCGATCCGCTGCGCTGCCCCGACCCCAACGACGCCAGCAATCCGGACTGCAACACCCAGTACACGGTCACCTTTGGCGGCAACCCGCAGCTCAAGCCCGAGACGGTCAACCAGACCACGCTCGGCGGCGTATGGGAGCCGGTGCCCGGCGTCTCGCTCGGCGCGGACTGGTTCTACATGGACGTCGAGAACATCGTCACGAACGGCGTCCCGATCGCGACGATCCTCGACCCGACGCTCTATTCGCAGTACTCGAGCCTCGTCACCCGCGCCGCCGCCTGCCCGGGTGGGCAACCGTGCCCCATCACCGCGATCGACCAGCGCTTCGTCAACATCGGTCGCGTGAAGATCCAGGGCATCGACATCGACGCGCGCTTCACGACCTCGCCCACGGCCTACGGCAAGTTCAGCGCGATCGTGACGGGCACCTACTACATCCAGTACGACGTGCAGCAGCCCGACGGCAGCTTCCAGGGCTTCGTGTCCAACGCGTACCAGGCCGTGGCCACGGGCATCACGCCGCGGTGGAAGAGCTACATCGCCGGGACGTGGGAGATGGGGCCGTGGGCAGCGACGCTCGGCAACACGTTCCAGAGCTCGTACACCGACGTGCAGCTCGATCCCGACGGGAACCAGCGCCGCGTGGGCAGCATGAGCCTCTGGGACCTGCAAGGGAGCTACTCGGGATTCAAGAATTTCACGCTCACGCTCGGCGTGAAGAATCTCCTGGACACCGATCCCCCGCTCACGAACTCCAACCTCACGTTCCAGTCGGGCTACGATCCGTCGTACTACGACCCGCGCGCGCGCTTCGTGTACGGATCGGTGCGCTACGCGTTCAAGTAAGCAAAAAAAAAGAGGGCCCGCGTACGCGGGCCCTCGGGGAGCCGGCAGGGAGGGAGAGCCGGCGGGGGTAAAGCGAGGGTCTGACGCCTTCGATGCTAGGCGGGTACTTCGCATGCGACAACGGGCACGCGATGAAACACCGGTTACGGCCGACCGAGCGCGCCCGGCACGGAGCGAACGGCGGAAAGAAAACGCCCCGCGCGAGCGGGGCGATGGGCATCGTGATGCAGAAGTCGGGACCGTTGTGCGTTAGAAGCGGCTTCCCGTAGCCGTATCCGCGAGGCGAACCTCGCCTTGCTCGAGCTCGCGAATCTGTTGCGCGCGCGCCGCTTCGGCGGCGATCACCTGCTCGCGCACGGCCATCGATTCCGGAGCGGGATACTTCATCGAGCTCGTCACGATCTCGAGCGATCCGACCGCGATGGCGATCGTGGCCACTGCGAACACGAGCTTCTTCTTCCAGCTGATCGGGTTGTAGGCGTTCATCGTTCGTCTCCGTGGGTTCTTGTGTTCGTTGCAGGGAGTGGCTCGTCCGTGGAACGAACTGTAGGCGCCTCGAATGGGGGCCTCAACACGAAGGCGACGAATCCGCCGAAAGGCCTGATGAAACCGGCGTGGGCGGCGCGGACGCGCGAATGGCGGAAGGCCGGGCCGGCGCACGCGCGCGAGGCTGGACGGAAGCGCCCACCTTTGCGATAATGGTGGGCTTTGGCGAGCTAGCTCAGCTGGTTAGAGCAGAGGAATCATAATCCTTTGGTCGGGGGTTCGAGTCCCTCGCTCGCTACCAGATAAATCAAGGCCTTGCAGACGATGCAAGGCCTTCTTCTTGCCGCCGCCCGACCGGCGCAGCCGCGCCGGCGGACTCAGATCACCGAGCCTCGAGCCCCGGCAGGCCCGCCAGGCCTTCCGCGATCATCTCGTCGAGTCGCTCCATCCATTGCTCGGGCGTGGGCGCGGGTATGCCGACGCGCCTGCACGCGTCGGACATGGCGACGTACATGCGCTGAAACTCGGTGGCGGCGTCCGGCGGGGGCGGGGTCATTCGCATGATTATGCACGAAGGCACGGTCCGGGAGTTCGGGACATCCGGATGATACGGGCGGCGGCGGACCGCGGAAGCCGCCACGATGGCCCCCCGAATCACGGGAGAGCGGCGGGCACGCAAGGGTGTGCCCGTACAATCGCGGCCTGCCCCATCACACTTGCGACAGGCGCTGGATGACGTCCCCCACGCGGCAACGCGGATTCGTGCTGACCGACGCGATCGTCGCGCTGTGGCTGTGCCTGTGGCTCGTCGGCCTCGTGGGATGGTGCATGAACGCGTACAAGCTCGCGCAGGTCTGCTGCGCGCTCGACGTGTGGCTCGTCGTGCGCGCGCTGGGCGTCGTCGTGTTGCCGCTCGGCGCGATCGTCGGGTTCCTCTAGCGTTTCGCTTCGTCGCCCTCCGCTCGGGGTCCGTCGGGCGCCGTTGCGCTTCGTCGCGTGGCGGCCACGCGTCCTCGACGGCGAATGACAATCGTCTCCGATGTCACGTTCGACATACCCCGGAGGAGACGAAGCATGAGCCACCTTTCGCCACGTTACGCGCTCGCGCTCGCCGCGATGCTCACCGTGCTCTGCGCCGGATGCGCGACTCAAGCGTCATCGGGATCGACGCCCGGCGCCACCGCGAGTGACGGCCCGCGATCGCCCGCGCAGCTCAAGGCGCAGTCGCAGAAGCCGAGCTGAAAAGAGCGACGCCTTCCGCCGGCGATAGCCGCGCGGGCGAGGCGTCAGCCTGGACCGGGACGCACGCCCGCCTTCCTGGCGGCCGCGTGCGCGACGGCGAACGCGCGATGCTCGTCGCCGCCATACTCCTCGTACGCGTTGTTGAATGCCTCCAGAAAAGCGCGTTTCTGATGAGCGCTGTACCGGCTCGTCTGCGCCGCGGGCAGGTCCGACGTCGTGCGATACGGCATGGCGCTCCCGCCGCGGCGGTCAGTGCCGCTCAGGCGATTCGGGAAGCATGCGCTCGAGCTCCGAAAGCTCCTGCCCCATGGAGTCCGCAAGGCCCCGCGCGTACTGCGCGGTGGTGGGCTCGGCGGCGATGAGCTGCGCGAGGAGGCGATCGTAGCTATCGCGCGCAGCGTTGACGCACGCGTGAAAGCGCCTGCCTTTTTCCGTGTTTGCAAAGGGGTCGCGAGCCAGGTCGCGAGCCTCGACGATGAACTGGAGCATCGCGCCGCTGATGCGCGCGAGCTCGTCCGGGTTGATTTGCTGTCGGGCCATGCAAGTTCGACCGCGCGTTGCGCCGAAGTTCAACCGAAATTCAGCCCCAGTGGCGCGCCCGATCGCCGCGCAGGCCACCCGCCTTTACCGCTCCGCTGCCGTGCTTCAGTGCGGCTTGGGATGGGTACGGGCCGGCGCCACGATTTCCCACGCCGCGCAGCAGTCCGCGATCTCGTTGATCTTGGCCAAGAAGCGGGCTTTCATCCAGCGGCCGTTCAGCGGGTCGCGCAGGCGGAAGGGATAGCTCACGTGCGTGGTCCGAATTGTGTTGGGCGTCGTCATGGGTGCATTTCACCGCGCCCGGCCTTCCAGGACGATCGGCGGGCCTCGCAAAGCGTTGTAGGACGAGACTCACTCGCCGGACAGGGAGCTGCCCGCGTCGGCGCGCGCAGCCGCGGCGCGCCTCGGCAAAGGGCCGCCAAAGCCAGGTATCTGGTGAAATATCCGGGCTAGGCCGGGCGGGAGATTCCCCCTAATATCTCCGCTTCCCTCCTCTGTCCCGGCCACGCGGTGAACCCCGAATTTGCCAAGGAGCTCGAAGTCCAGCGCGGATACCTTCTGCGCGTCGCGCGCCTGCAACTGCGGGACGCGGCCCTCGCGGAGGACGTCGTGCAGGACACGCTTGCCGCCGCCGTGGCCGCACACGCGAGCTCGGGCATCCTGATGCACAAGATCGTCGACGCCATCCGCCGCAAGCAGCGCGAGCCGGTCGCGGCGAGCACCCTCGACGACGAGGCCGACCTCGAGGACTTCGAGGGCCTCTTCAAGGAGAACGGGGCCTGGGCGGCGCCGCCCGCGGAGTGGGGCGACCCGGAGCAGTCGCTCTCGCGCCAGCAGTTCTTCGACGTCGTGCAGTTCTGCCTCGACAAGCTGCCGCCCAACACCGCGCGCGTGTTCATGATGCGGGAGGTCATGGAGCTCACGAGCGACGAGATCTGTAAGGAATTGACGATCACCGCGAATAACCTCTGGGTCATCCTGTACCGTGCCCGGATGTCGCTTCGCGAATGCCTGGAGCTCAACTGGTTCGCGGCGGGCGGCAGGGGCTAGTGGACCGCCATGGGAGATTCGGGGGTGTCCGGCTTGCTGTTCACACGGTTCGGCCGCGCCATGCCGGCGTCGCCCACGTTCGAGTCCTCCGTTCCCGCCGGTTAGTGGACCCTCGATCACGCCATGGGATATTTTCGACGGGCCATCGGCCACCTCGTGTCCTGCAAGGACGCGTCGCACCTCCTCTCGCAGGAGCAGGAGGCGCCGCTGGGCCGCTGGGCGCGGATCAAGCTCGATTGGCATCTCGCGGTGTGCAGCATGTGCCGGGCCTTCGACGCACAGCTCAAGCTCATGCGTGAGGCCATGCGGCGGTACCGCGAGTGACGCTCGAGATCGTCGTCAACGGCGCGGTGCGCCACCTCACGCCGGCGCCCGAGACGGTGGCGGATCTCGTGCGCGCGCTCAACCTCGAAGGCAAGCGCATCGCGGTCGAGCGCAACGGGGAGATCGTGTCCAAGAGCCGGTACGACGCGACGCCCGTGGGTCCTTCGGATCGCCTGGAGATCGTCGCGGCGGTCGGCGGGGGCTAGGTTTAGAATGGGCGCATGAACGCGCCGCACGAACCCGCCGCGACCGCCGATCCGCTGGTGATCGCGGGCACCGCCTACCGCTCGCGGCTCCTGGTGGGCACCGGCAAGTACCGCGACTTCTCGCAGACGCGCGACGCGGTGGTCGCCTCGGGCGCGCAGATCGTCACCGTCGCCATCCGCCGCACCAACCTCGGGCAGGACGCCAATGCGCCGTCGCTCCTCGACGCGCTTCCGCCATCCGAGTTCACGTATCTACCCAACAGCGCCGGCTGCTACACCGCTGAAGACGCCGTGCGCACGCTGAAGCTCGCGCGCGAGCTCCTCGACGGCCACGCGCTGACCAAGCTCGAGGTGCTGGGCGACGCCGATACGCTCTACCCCAACGTGCGGGAGACGCTCAAGGCGGCCGAGAGGCTCGTCGCCGACGGCTTCCAGGTGATGGTCTACACCTCCGACGATCCCATCATCGCGCGAGAGCTCGAGCAGATCGGGTGCGTGGCGATCATGCCGCTCGCGTCGCTGATCGGCTCGGGGATGGGCATCCTCAACCCGTGGAACCTGCGCCTCATCATCGAGCAATCGAAGGTGCCGGTGCTGGTCGACGCGGGTGTGGGCACCGCGTCGGACGCGGCCATCGCGATGGAGCTTGGGTGCGCGGGCGTGCTCATGAACACCGCCATCGCGCTCGCGGGCGATCCCGTGCGCATGGCGCGCGCCATGCGCCTTGCGGTGGAAGGGGGTCGCGAGGCGTTCCTCGCCGGCCGCATGCCGCGCAAGCTGTACGCCGCGAGCCCGAGCTCGCCGACGTCCGGCCTCATCTCCTGAAGCGTCGCCCATGAAGCGCACGCTGGCGGGCGCGAGCCTCCTGCTGCTCGCGTTGGCCGTGCGCGCCGAGGCGCCGACGCCCGCGCACGTGCAGGCTCTCTGCACCGGTGCCGAGAGCCCGGCGCACTGCGGGCGGCTCATCGAGGCCGAGCAGATGAAGGCGCTGCCCGACCTCGCGGCGCGCGACGGCGACAAGCTCACGATCAAGCTCTTTCCCTCGGGCACGCGCGTGCTCGTCGATTCGATCGAGCGGCAGAACGAGCGCAGCTACGCGCTGTGGGATTACTGGAGCCCCGTCAACGCGGTCGTGCTGCTCCTGAGCTCGGGCGACGACCTGTCGTACGCGATCCTGCAGCGCGCGACGGGCCAGCTCACGACGCTGCCTGCGGAGCCGGTGCTGGCGCCGGACCGGCAGCGGCTGGTCGTCGCCGATTTCTGCGCGCGCGGCTGCACGAACGAGCTCACCGTGTGGCGACTGTCGCGCGACGGCGCGCGCAAGGAGCTCGCGTTCAAGCCGCCCGCGGGCGCGTGGACCGACGTGGTCGCCGGCTGGAAGGACGCCGATGTGGTGACGGTGCAATTCACGCCGCCCGGCGCGACGGAGTCGCGCACCGTCGAGCGCAAGCTCGCCGCCGGCGATTGGCAGCGCCCTTGAATCCCCAGCATCGACCCGTGCGCAGCTTCGTGCTGCGCCAGGGCCGCACGTCGCCCGCGCAGGCTCGCGCGCTGGTCGAGCTCTGGCCGCGCTACGGCATCGAGTACGCGAGCGCGCCGATCGACTTCGCGGCGGCGTTCGGGCGTCGCGCGCCGGTCGTGCTCGAGATCGGCTTCGGCATGGGCGAGACGACGGCGCGGCACAGGCGGCGTGGCCGGACGTCGACTTCGTGGGCGTCGAGGTGCATGGTCCGGGGTGGGCGCGCTCCTCGCGCGCCTGGAGGCGGAGAGCCTCGCGAACGTGCGGCTCGTGCGTCACGACGCGGTCGAGGTGGTGGCGAACATGATCCCGCGCGATTCGCTCGCGGGCGTGCACGTGTTCTTCCCCGACCCGTGGCCCAAGAAGCGGCATCACAAGCGGCGCATCCTCTCGCCGGCGTTCGTGCATGCGCTGGCCGGGCGGTCGCGCCGGGCGGCTACCTCCACGCCGCGACCGACTGGGAGGACTACGCGAACGAGATGCTCGCGACCTTGGCCGCGGAGGCGCTGCTTCGCAATACCGCCGAAGGCTTCGCGCTGCGGCCCGCGGCGCGTCCGCTCACCAAGTTCGAGGCGCGCGGCCGGCGCCTCGGCCACGAGGTGTTCGACCTCGTGTCTGACAGGCCGGCGACGGACCCCGCTCCCGGACCCTAGCCGAACCCTGAAACGGGGTCTGACCCCATTTTCGCGGGATCCGAGAGCACGGAGCGAACACTGCGCTCAGGGGTTGGCCGGGAACCGATTGGACCCACCGCCGGAAATGGGGTCTGACCCCATTTCCGGCGCTCTGAAATGGGGTCTGACCCCATTTTCGCGGGATCTTGAAATGGGGTCTGACCCCATTTCCGGCAGTGTCAGGGCGGCGTTGGGCGGAAGTGGCTGCTTACTTCTGGACGGCGGACGCGCCGGCGCCTCGAGCGAAGGCGATGAGGCGGGTGATGGCGCTGCGGGCGACATCGCGGGAGAAGTGGGCTCGGATGTTCTCGCGACCTCCCGCGGCAAGGCGCTCCCACAACGCCTCGTCGTGGTACGCACGCGCGATGGCTTCCGCGAAGGCCTTGGGGTCGTCCGCAACGAGCACGTCCTGCTCGGGTGACAGGAACATGCCCTCGACCGACGGCGTGGTGGCGACCACGGGAAGGCCGTAGCTCATCGCCTGGTTGATCTTGCCCTTCACGCCGGCGCCATAGCGCAGCGGCGAGATCGAGACCCGGCATCCGGTGAAATACGACGTGACGTCCGGGACGTATCCGGTGACGACGAGATCGTCGGCGGCGAGCGCGCGAATGGTCGGCGGCACCTTGCTGCCCACGATGTAGGTGACGACACCCGGCAGCAGCCTGCGCACGTGCGGCATCACCTCCTCCGCATACCACATGACCGCGTCCGTGTTGGGCGGGTGCTGGAAGCCTCCAATGAACACGAGGCCCTTGCGCTCGGCGAAGGGCTCGCCGGGCGGATGGAGGTCGTGGATGAGCGAGAGCACCAGCACGCGGGCGTCCGGCGCGAGCTCGGCCAGGAGCGACTGCTCGAACGTCGACACCACGAGCGTGACGTCGGCTTTCCTTATGAGCGTCAACTCCTCGTCGCGCTTGGCGCGCGCCGACGCCCGCGCGAGCGCGTTGCCCTCGAGCTCCGCCTGCCGCTCGCTGCGCAGGAAGTGCAGGTCGACCGTGTCGAACGCCACCAGCGCCTTAGGCGCGAAGGCGCGGATGGCGTCGATGTGCTTCACCGCGATGTAGTGCCTCGAGATCACGATCATGTCGAACTCGCTGCCCCGCTTCGACAGCAGGTCGGTGATGGACCGCACGAAGGGATGGAACAGCACCTCGACGCCGCGCTGCTGGAGCTGGGAGACGTAGGGCTGGCGGTGCTCGAGGTTGTCGGCGACGAACGTGACCTTGCAGCGCAACGACACGAGGATCTCGAGGATCGCCATCATGCGCACGGAGCCCGCATCGTGGTCGGGCGTCACCATGCAGGCCTCGATGACGAGGACGCGCAGGTTCGCCCAGCGGTCGCGCTCGAGCTCGGGCGCCACGCCGTTCGCGCGGTGATCGAGCAGCGCGGGCGACCACTTGGCGGCGAACGTCTCCTTGTTGACGACCTGGTGCCTCTTCACGCCCGAGGCGAGATCGGTGCCCGACGTCTGCCCCTCGAAGTGCACGACGGTGGACGCGGGTTGGTAGAAGACCTTGCGCCCCGCGGCGCGCACCGCGAACGCGAGGTCGGCGTCCTCGTAGTACGCCGGCGCGTAGCGAGCGTCGAACCCGCCCAGCTCGCGAAAGAGCTCGACGGGGATCGCAAGGCACGCGCCCGAGCAATAGTCCACCTCGCGCAGGTAGTTGTACTCGGGCTTGTCGGGGTCGTCGTTGCGCCCGTAGTTCCACGCCGAGCCGTCGCGCCAGACGATGCCCCCCGCTTCCTGGAGGCTTCCGTTGGGATACACGAGCTTGGATCCGACGAGGCCCGCGTCGCGATGCGTATCGAAGACGTGCAGGAGCGATTCGAGCCAGCCCGGGGTCACGATCGTGTCGTTGTTGAGGAAGACGACGTACTTGCCCCGCGACAGCTCGGCACCGCGATTGCAGGTGCCGATGAAGCCCAGGTTCTGCTCGTTGCGCGAGATGCGCACGCCCGTGACCACCGACAGGGCCTCGGCAGCAGGCTCCGGCGACGCGTCGTCGACGACGATGACCTCGAACGTCCCGTGCGCGGTGTTCTCGTGAACGCTCTTGAGGCAGGTGAACGTCAGCATCGGCTTGCCGTACACCGGGATCACGATCGACGCGACCGGCGATTCCGCGTGCTCGAACGCGAGCGGGGTGGGCGATTCCTGCACCTCGAACTGCACTTCGGCGGAGGGCTTGAAGCGCTCCTCCGGCACGACCTTCGAGCGCACGCGCCGGACCAGCGCACCGGGACCCTCGTTGCGCAGCACCGACCACGCCATGGCGGTGAGTTGCGGCACGCGGCGCACGCCCGCGCGCCAGGCCATGAGCTTGGCCCGCGCGACCTTGGCGCGATGGCCGGCATTGCGGATGGGCGCGGTCATGCGCCACGCACGTGAGTTCTCGAGCTCGTCGATGCGGGCGCGGGTGCCCTCGAGCGCTTCCTCGAGGTGCGTGGCATGGTGGAACATCTGCTCCGACTGGTGCTGCACCTGCTCGGCGTAGCGCTGCACCTGGCCCACCTGCAGCTGCATCTCGGAAATCTGCGCCTGCGCCTTGTGGTAGGCCCGCTGCGTGTTGACGAGCTCGCCCGCGAGCTGCGCACGATCGCCCTTGGACTGCTCCTGGAGGGAATGGAAGTCCTCGCGGAGGTGGTCGACCTGCTGCTGGATGGTGCCGATCTGGTGCTTGAGCTCGCCGCGAGCCGCCGTGTGTCCGCACTCCACGCCGGCGACGAAGAGCTGCGGCAGCGACAGCGGAACGACCTCCACCTCGCCCTTGCGAGGTAGTAATGGCGATCGTCGAGCGGCGGCGTCGCTTGCGCCGGAGCGGGCGTGCGCGGGGCCGGGGCGATCGGCGCGAGATAGAGCTTGCGGTAGCGTGCAACGTCCATGGCGATGGGTCGCTCACGCGTGCTGCGTGACGGCCGCGTCCTCCTTGCGCAACGCCGTCGCCGCCGCGATGAGCGCGTCGTTCCACTTGCCGGGCGGCGCGTTCCAGGGGACGGTCGTGCCACGCGGATTGCCGGCGAGGCGCTCGGGGAACGCGCCGAGCGCGGACGCGACGATGGGCAGCCCGGACGCCAGCGCCACCGAGAGCGTGTACGCGAACGTCTCGGGCACTTGCGGCGGTGAAGAGCACGCGTCGGGCTTCTCTTCGGCGATGAGGTGCGCCAGCTCGCTGTCGACGTACTGGCCGTAGATCGTGAGCGGGCTTCGGCGCCTGCGGGATGGGCTCGGTGGTCGAGCCCAGCACGCGAAAGGTGAGCGGCAACGAGCGCTCGCGTGCGTCACGGGCGCAAGCCGCCACCACGTGCAGTCCTTTCTCGGGAGAGAGATTGCCCAGGATTCCCACGCGCACCGCGCGCGCCGGCGGCACGGGCGCGCCTTCGGGATGCGACCAGACCTCGATGCGGAGATCGGGGACGTAATGCCCGATTCGCGACGCGACGTCCTGCGAGGGCGCGATGACGCGACTCGCCCCGCGCAGCAGTCGCGCGAACGCACCCCGCCACGTGGCGATGTCCATCCCCCACTGGCTCGGCCGCCTCGCGAGGCACGCGGCACACCCGGCCGCGTCGGGCTCGCCGCAATACCGCCCGTCCTCGGTGACGAGGTGGTACTGCGGGCAGATCGGATGGTAGTCGTGCAGCGTGCAATCGTAGGGGAGGCTCACCGCCTCCGGCAGGTCGAGGATGGATCGCGGCTGCAGGTGCACGTGATGGAAGTGCAGGCGCTCGGCGCCGATCGTCTTGAGCGTCTGGGCCAGGACCGGCATGTCGCCCGGCAGCGTGAAATACAGCGCGAAGCTCTCCCCCTGCCGGGGCCAGGAGAGCTTCACGGTGTCGCCTACAGCGGGCTCGAGGAACAGCACCTCGCATTGCGCGGCGGTGAGCGCCACGAGGTCGTTCATGTACCGCCGGATGCCGCCGCCCCACGGGTGGGACACGAAGACGAGGATGCGCTTGCCGCCTTCCGCGAGTCGCAGCATGTCGACGCGCCGTCCGAACGGACGTGAAGGCTCCCGCTCGACGATCTCCTCGCGCTGCCCCGCATACGCGGGATAGAGCTTGTCGAGCGCCTTGCGTGCGCGATCGGCGAGGCCCGGCGCTTCGCGCGTGCCGAACGACGCATGGCCCTCGTGGCCGGCGAACACGTCGCCCGCCACGCGATGAACGAAGCCCGCGCTGCCGGCGCGCAGGCAGAAATCGATCTCCACGCCGTAGTCGCCGCCGAGCGGGTTGCCGTCGAGCCCGCCGACCGTGCGCAGGCAGTCGCGCCGGAAGTAGAGCACGGGCCCTTCGACGAAGGGAATCTCGTAGGACTTGCCGGCGTTTGCGCGCGCGAACAGCGTGTCGATCGACGCGACCGACTGCCCGGCCGGAAGCGGGTTCTGCGCGTTCGGCAAGGGATAGGTCGCGATACCGACCGCGTTGGTGAACGTCGCAATGACGCCGACGTCGCGCCCTTGCGCATGCGCGACCAGCCGGTCCAGCCAGTCGTTGGCGACTTCCGCATCGGACTGCAGCACGACCACGTCGCGGTCGCGATGGAGATCGAAGCCACGATTCACCGCGGCGGCGAAGCCCCGCCGCGCGGGCTGCTTGACCACCTGCACGTGATGCGCCTGCACGAGGTCGTTCAGCGAGCGCGCGCTGTCGGTGCCGGTCGAGCCGTCGTCGATGACCACGATCTCGTAGGCCGTGCGCACCTTGGCCCTGCGCACGCTCTCGATGCAGCGGCGGAGGAGCTCCGGGCGGCTCTGGAAGGGAATGACGACGTCGACGATCATCAGCGCCTGTCGGCGAGCCGCTGGCGCAGCGCCATCAGTGGATAGCGCAGCCACCCGCGCGCGGTCTCGCGATAGGCGAGCCGCGTCCGGGTCTCGGCATGCGAGGCGGACTCGCGCGCGTACGCATCCGCGGCGCGCGCATGCGCCTGCTGAGCCTCGGTGAGCTGGACGGCGAACGTGCGCTCGCGTTCGGCATACTCCCGCTCGAGGCGATCGATGGCCGACTGCGCGCGCGACTGCGTGTCGGCGAGCGCGCGCTCGAGGTCCGCGATGCGCGACGCCTGCGCGTCGACCGCCGACTGCGCGCTCGACAGCGCGTTGCGCGCCGACACGAGCTCGGCCAGCCGGTCCTCCGCGATCGCGCGCGCGTCGAGCTCGTCCCACGCGAGCTCGCGCTCGCGCACCAGCGCCCGCGCGTAGTCGCGCCAGAGCGAGAGCTCGCCATCGTCGAACAGCGAGATCGACGGCAGCGCGGGCAGCGCGACGCCCTGCGAGGCCGCGATCACGAGGAAGTACATCGGCGCGGCCGGTGAAGCGCGCGTGCCGTCGGGTGCGACGAACGCAGGCGCCGCGGCGGCGCCTTCCGCCCAGATCGCCGATTGCGCGATCACGCGCTGCGCGTACCACGCCTGCTGCGGAAATCCCGGCGCCAGGAGCGCGGCCAGCTCGCCGCGATCGAGCTCGCGCACGTGGAAGTGATTGGCCTCGCCGCCGGCCTCGTTGTACACGGGCCTGTTAGGCGAGGAGATGACGAGCACGCCGCCCGGCGCGAGCACGCGGCGGAACTCCGCCAGCATCTCGCGCTGCGGCGTCAGGTGCTCGATGGTCTCGAACGACACGACGAGGTCGACGCTCGCATCGGCAAGCGGCAGCCCGGTCACCGATCCCGCGACGAAGCGCAGGTTGGCCAGTGCGTAACGCGCGCTCGCGTGGGCGATGGCGTCGGCGGACACGTCCACGCCCGTCACGGCCGTCGCGCTCGCGGCAAGGAGGCGGCTGCCGTAGCCTTCGCCGCACGCGGCGTCGAGCACCCGCTTGCCCGCCGCCAGCGGCGCGACGAGCGCGTACCGATGCCAGTGCTCGTAGAAGATCGAGCCGCGCACCTCCGGCAGGAAGCGCTCGCCGGTGAAGGTGAGGGGCGAGTCGGCTTGGGGGTGCGCGGTCAAAGACGAGGGGGCCGTGAGAAACCCCGCTATTGTAGTCGCCCTGACCGGCCCGGGCCCGCTCACCCCAAGGGCAACCGCGCGGTTAGCGCCTCGAGACCGGCCCGCGGCGGGCACGCTTCGGGACGCGACGCTAGCCCAGCGTCAGCACCACCGGCTGGTGGTCGGAGACCTGCGTCTTCGTATCCACCACGACGTCGCGGATGCGCGGGCGCAGGCCGTCGCTCACGAAGATGAAGTCGCAGTGGAGGTCGGGGTCGCCCGGCTTCGCCTTCTCGTAGATGCGGAACGTGGGCGGATGCGCCTGGCCGGGGTACTTCGCCTCCCACGCGTCGACGAGCGGGGGCGCGCCTTCGACCGGCGCGCCCATGCGCGCGTGCAGCGGATCGTCGGGCTCCAGGTTGAAATCGCCGGTGATCACGGTGGCCGCGGGACGCGGGCGCGCGAGGTACGGACCCTCGTCGTCCTCGTGCTCGCGCGGATGGCCGGCGTACGCCGCGCCCTCGGCGTAGATCGAGCGCAGCGCCTCGACCTGCGCCGAGCGCTTGCGAAGCGAGTAGTACTCGAGGTGCGTGGTGATGACGCGCACGTCGCCCCAAGGCGCGCGGACGACCGCCTCGACGGCGATGCGCGGCATGCTGGGCACGTCGTGGTCGGCGGGATAAGGCAGCAGGTGGCGGTACGACTGCAGGACCGGCAGCCTCGACAGGATCATGTTGCCGAAGCGCCGGCGGCGACCGCCCTCGCCCAGCTGGTCGACGGCCACGCCCGCCACGGCGGTGTAGCCGGGCAGCAGCGACGCGAGCACGGCGAACTGGTCCTCGCCCGCGCTGCCGCCCAGGAGCGGATCGGGGAAATTGTCGGCGATCTCCTGCAGGCAGAGGACGTCGAAGTCCGCGATGCGCTTGGCATCCGCGATCACGCGCGCCGGGTCGACCTGCTTGTCGATGCCGCGGCACCACTGGACGTTCCAGGTGATGAGCTTCACTTCGTTTCCTCTCGCGGATGCGCGGACGGGGCCAGCATCATAGCGTCGGCGATCACGGCGGACATCCAGTCGATGAACGCGGCCAGGCGGCGCGACAGGTGCAGCCGGTGCGGATAGAGCACGGCCACCGGCAGCGGCGGCGGCGGGAAATCCTCGAGCACCAGCGCCAGGGCGCCCGCGGCGACGAGCGGCCCTCGGCTCCCGTGACGGTGACGCGGCCCGCCACGGCACGCGTTCGCGGCTGCCCGCGTTCCGTCCACGCCCAGGGCGCCACGCGGCCGCTGGACCCCGCGGCGTAGCGCACGGCCTCGTGCGCGTCGAGGTCGGCGGGCGTGAGGGGCGTTCCGCGCCGCGCGAGGTAGGCGGGGCTTGCCGCGCTCACGAGCGGCAGGTCGCCCAGCGGTCGCGCAACGAGGCTGGAATCGTCGCGCGGGCCGATGCGCAGCACGCAGTCGACCGCCTCCTCCGCGAGGCGCACCGCGCGGTCGTTGCTGCCGAAGTCGACGTCGATGCGCGGGTAGCGGTCGAGGAACGCCGGCAGCGCGGGCGCGAGCACGAGGCGGCCGACGCGCGCGGGCACGTCGACGCGAATGCGGCCGCTCGGGCTCGCGCCGCCCTCGCGGAACAGCCCGTCGATCTCCTCGGCGTCGCCCAGGAGACGCTCGCAGCGCTCGCGCAGGGCGAGGCCGTCGAGGGTGAGCGATACGTGACGCGTGGTACGGTGGAAAAGGCGCGTGCCGAGCCGTTGCTCCAGTGCGGCGATGGCCGTGGACACGGACGACCGCGGCATGTCGAGGACGTCCGAAGCGCGGGTGAAGCTGCCCGTGTCGGCGACGCGCAGGAAGACGCCGTACAGGGCAAGGCGGTCCATATTGTTCGAATATTACGACAGATTATGGCATGGCCCTGAGGTTTATCGTGATACTGCGATCAGTGAAAATGACGCATCCGGCCGCCTGGCGCGAGCGACCCGACACCAGAGAGCACGACGTGAGCAAGGCCGCCATCCGCGGCAAGCGCATCCTCGTCGCGGGCGGCGCCCGGAACCTGGGCGGGATGATCGCCCGCGGCCTCGCCGCGCAGGGGCGGCCGCGATCGCGCGCCGACGCATCGCGGCCAATTCCCCCGGGGAACTTGCGAGCGTCTTGACGGGACAGGACACTGGCACCTGCGATCATCTCGACGAAAGGGAACGGACATGCACATGCTGATGGTGATGGGAGGAGGCGTCGTGCTCCTCGCAGTCTTCCTGCTCTTCGGCCGCCTGTGGGGCGCCACCGCGTTCTCGTATTCGCTGGCGGCCACGACGTTCCTGCCCGTCTGGCTCGCGCTCATGGTCGGCAACCTGTGGGTGGGCGTGCTGCACGCGGGGTACGGCATCCGTGAGGAGTTGCCCATCCTCGTGCTGAACTTCGCCGTGCCGGCCGTGATCGCCTTTGCCGCGGGCTGGTACCTCGCGCGGCCATGACGCCTGCGGCGCACGAGGCCCCGTCGGACCCGCCGTCGAACCGCTGGCTGCGCGTGCGCGACGGCCATCATGCGCGCGTGACCTACGAGGAGCTGTTCTTCGACCTGGTGTACGTGTTCGCGGTGACGCAGTTGTCGCACGTCGTGCTGCACCACCTCACGCCCGCGGGCGTGGTCGAGGCGATCATCCTGTGGTTCGCGGTGTGGCTCGGGTGGCAATACACGTGCTGGTTCACGAACTGGTTCAACCCTCGCCAGCGCAGGGTGCGCGCCGTGCTCTTCGGCACCATGCTGCTGGGGCTCGTGGCGGCGTGCGCCATCCCCGGTGCGTTCGAGGAGCGCGGCTTGGTGTTCGCCTCCGCGTACGCGGGGATGCAGGTCGGGCGGTCCGTCGCCATCCTCGCGATGCTCCCGCCGGGCGATCCGCTCGCGCCCAACTATCGCCGTATCACCGCATGGATGGCCGTCGCCGCGTGCTTCTGGATCGGCGGCGCGCTCGCTCACCACGAGTGGCGCATCGCGCTATGGGCGATGGCCGTGGCGTGCGAGTACTTCTCGCCCATGATCGGCTTCGCATTCCCGGGGCTCGGGCGATCGGGCACCGACGAATGGACCATCGACGGCGCGCACCTGGCCGAGCGCTGCCAGCTCTTCGTGATCGTCGCCCTAGGCGAGACGCTGCTCGCCACCGGCGCGTCGTTCGCTCGGGCGCAGGCGTGGGACACCGCGATCGTGCTCGCGATGCTCGCGACCTTCTTCGGCACCATCGCCATGTGGTGGCTTTACTTCGGCACGTCGAGCGAGCGCGCGACCGAGGCCATCGTCACGTCGAGCGATCCCGGCCGGATGGGCGCGCACCTCCACTACGTCCACGCGGTGCTGGTCGCGGGCATCATCGTCACGGCGGTCGGCAACGACCTCGTGCTCGAGCATCCGCTGGGGCACCTCGATGGCACGATGATCGCGGTCCTCGTCGCCGGGCCCGCCATCTATCTCCTGGGCAGCGCGATCTACAAGCGCGTGGTGTACGGGCGCGTGCCGCTGTCGCACATGGCGGGCGCGCTGGCGGTGGCGGCGCTCGTGCCCGTCGGCCTCGTGTCGAGCCTCCTCGTGATGGGCTGGCTCACCTCGGCCGTGATCTGGGTGATCGGCGTGTGGGACCTGCGCGAGGATCGGGCAACGCGCCAGTACTAGCGAATGCCGGCGCGCATGAACGACTGCACGAACTGCTTCTGGAAGAGCAGGAACGCCACGAGCAGCGGCGCGGTGGTGAGGAGCGTCGCCGCGGTGATGATCGACCAGTCGAGGCCCTGGTCGGTCGCGGAGAACACCTGCAGCCCCACCGTGACCGGCCGCGACTCGACGGAATTGGTGATGATGAGCGGCCACAGGAAGTTGTTCCAGTGGTAGCTCACGCTGACGAGCGCATACGCAAGGTACGTCGGGCGCGCGAGCGGCACGTACACCTTCCATAGCACCTGCAGCGGCGTGCAGCCCTCGACGCGCGCCGCCTCGTCGAGCTCGCGCGGCACGGTCTTGAACGTCTGGCGCAGGAGGAAGATGCCGAAGGCGCTCGCCATGTAAGGCAGCCCGATCGAGAGGATCGTGTCGCGGATGCCGAGCCACGACATCGTGCGGTAGTTCTCCACGATCAGCACGTCGGGCATGATCATGAGCTGCACGAGCACCAAGGCGAAGAGCACGTTGCGCCCCGGGAACTCGAGCCGCGCGAAGGCGTAGGCCGCGAGCGTCACGAGCACGAGCTGCGCCGCCAGCACCATCGTCACCAGGATGACGGTGTTGAGGAAGTAGCGCGCGAAAGGCGCGGCGTCCCAGGCGCGGACGAAGTTGTCGAGCGTGAGCGGCGCCGACAGCGCGAAGCGCGTCGAGAACTCGGCCGGATGGAACGCGGTCCAGATCGCGTAGGCGAGCGGGAGCACCCACAGGAGGCCCAGGAGCCAGGCCGCGGCCGTCTCGAGCACGCGCATGGCGCCGCGGGGAGCGTAGACCAGGCCGTTCACTGGTAATGCACCTTCCGCTCCAGGAAGAAGAACTGCGCGAGCGCGACCAGTCCCAGGATCGCGAGCAGCACCACCGTGAGCGATGCGGCGTACGCCGTGTCCCAGAAACGGAAGCCGATCTCGTAGACGTAGTACAGCAAGAGCGAGGTGGCGTTGTCGGGGCCTCCGCGCGTCATCACGACGATGTGGTCGACGAGTCGGAACGCGTTGATGATCGCGTTGACGAGCACGAAGAGCGTGGTCGGCATGAGCAGCGGGAACGTCACGCGCCGGAAGAAGTACCAGCGCGACGCGCCCTCGATGGCGGCCGCCTCCGCGAGATTCGGCGACATCGACTGCAGCGCCGCAAGGTAGAAGATCATGAAGAAGCCGGCCTCCTTCCAGATCGTCAC
>JBGAIS010000054.1:0-21994 GCA_044225355.1 Casimicrobiaceae bacterium
CAACTGACTACTGCCGGACCGGCTTGAACAGGAAGGCCAGCGTGTACTCGTCCGTGCGCGGCGTGTACTGGACGTTCTTCTTGGTCGCCCACATCGTGAACTGGAAGTGGATGGGCATGATGCCCAAGTCCTGCATCGCGAGGTCGGTCGCGCGCTGGAGCATGATCGAGCGGTTCTCGTCGTTGACCTGCTGCAGCGCCTGCTCGATCAGGTAGTCGACCTTGGGGTTGGAATAGCGGCCCCAGTTCACGGCGCCCAGTCCCTTGTCGCGGTTGAAGGTGGCGAGGAGCGAGCGCAGCGGCGAGCTCGCTTCGCCCGTGGACGCGCCCCAGCCGACCATGTGGAAGCTGAACTCCTGCTTCGACGCGCGACCGGAGTAAGGGCCCATGGGGGCGGTCTCGACCTTCGACGTGATGCCGACGCGCGAGAGCATCTGCGCCACGGCCTGCACGATCTTCTCGTCGTTGACGTAGCGGCCGGCCGGGCCGTGGATCGTGAGATTGAACCCGTTGGGATAGCCCGCCTCGGCCAGGAGCTTCTTCGCGCCCTCGGGGTCGTAGGCTTCGGGCTTGAGCGCCGGGTTGTGCCCGAAGAGTTTCTCGGACACGAGCTGGCCCGAGGGAATCGCCTGGCCTTCCATGACGCGTTCGGCGATGGCCGGGCGGTTGACCGCCTTGCTGATCGCGCGTCGCACGCGCACGTCGAGGAGCGGGTTCTTGTCGAGCGGCTTGCCGTCCTTGCCCGTGATGAAGGGGCTCGAGCGCGCGAGGTTGTCGAAGTTGAAGTAGATCACGCGGTGCGAGATCTTCGACGTCAGCGTGAACTTCGGGTTGGACTTGAGCTGCGCGAGGTCGGCCGTGGGCGGCTGCTCGATCGCGTCGACGTCGCCCGACAGGAGCGCGGCCATGCGCGCCGCCTCGTTCTTGATGATCTTGAACGTGACCTTCTCGTAGCCCGGCTTGTCGCCCCAGTAGGCGTCGTTACGGACGAGGTCGATGCGCTCTCCGTTCACGTAGCGGACGAGCTTGTAGCGGCCGCTGCCGATGGCCGCCTTGCCGGAGTTGAAGTCCTCGGTGGACGCACCGGTGGCCGCCTTCTTCGACACGATGTAGATGGTCGAGAGGTCGTTCGGCGCCAGCGGGTACGGCGAGGCGTAGCGGAAGCGCAGCGTGTACGGATCGACGACCTCGATCTTCTCGATCGCCTTCGTGTACGCCGTGAACGGCCCGGGGCTGTTCGGCACGTTGGGCACGCGGTTGATGGAGAACACGACGTCGTCCGCGGTGAGCTCGGTCCCGTCGGTGAACCTGGCGCCCTTGCGGAGCTTGAACTCCCAGGTCTTGTCGTCGATCGTCTTCCACGACGTGGCGAGCCCCGGGATCATTCGCGAGTCGGGGTCCATCTGCACGAGCTTGTCGAAGATGTGCTCGGCGATGTTGTTGTTGGGAAAGAGGTTGAAGAAGTGCGGATCGATGGACGTCACGTCGGCCGCGACGGCGATCTTGAGCTCCTGTGCCGGGGCGGGCGCAGCCAGGACCAGCGCCGACGCGACGATCGCGGCCGCCGCGAGGCGCGTAAAGGGACGGAAGGGACGCATGCGGGTCCTCTTGGCGAATGTGGGAAGGCGGGCACCCCGCGCGCAACTTCGCGGGTCTGCGGCAGACTAGCGTAACTGGCCGCGCGGCGTCAAAAGCCGCCGGCGCGGCGAGCGGGCCCAGGCGCCCGTCAGTCGGGGCGGAGGCGCGTCACTTGCGCTTCGCCCACCAGGCGCCCAGCTCGCCCACGATGCCGCGCCGGAACGCGAGCACGCACACGACGAAGATGAGGCCGGTGAGCACGATGGCCCACTCGGGGCCGAAGCGCACGCTACCAATTACGATCCCAGCCGTGAGATAGCTCTCGATCGCCACGATGACGATGGCCCCGACGACGGGCCCGAAGATCGTACCCATCCCGCCCAGGAGAACCATGAGCACGACCTCGCCGGACATCGTCCAATGCACGTCGGTCAGCGAGGCCAGCTGGAACACAAGCGCCTTGAGGGAGCCCGCGAGACCGGACAGTGCCGCCGAGAGCACGAACGCAAGGAGCTTGTAGCGATCGGCATCGTAACCGAGCGAGAGCGCACGCGGCTCGTTCTCCCGAATGGCCTTCAGGACTTGCCCGAACGGCGAGTTGACGACCCGATAGATGAACAGGAAGGCCACGAGGAAGATGGCCGCCACCGTGTAGTACATGACGAGAGTGTTGGACAGGTCGAGCACCCCGAAGAGCCTGCCTCGCGGCACCTGTTGGATCCCGTCTTCACCATGCGTGAAGGGCGTCTGCAGATAGAAGAAGAAGATCATCTGCGCGAGGGCGAGCGTGATCATGGCGAAATAGATACCCTGCCGCCGGATCGCGAGCGCCCCCGTGATGCATCCCAGTACCGTGGCCGCGGCCGTGCCCGCCAGGAGCGCGCCCTCGGGCGGCCATCCCCACTCCTTCGCCACGTGCGCGGACACGTAGCCCGCGGTTCCGAGGAACATCGCGTGACCGAAGGAGAGCAGGCCACCAAAACCCAAGAGAAGGTTGAACGCGCATGCGAACAGGGCGAAGCACAGCGCCTTCATCACGAACACGGGATAGATCCCCACGAACGGAGCAATGGCGAGCAATGCCGCCATGATGGCGGTCGCGAGCGCGAACGCGCGGCGGCCGGGTACAGCCGCGGGGGATGAGGTGGTCACGCCGGTCACCGGTCAACGCTCCTTCCCGAAAAGGCCGGCGGGCTTGAGCAGCAGGACCAGCACCATGATGACAAAGATGACCGTATTTGAGGCCTCGGGGTAGAACACTTTCGTGAGCCCTTCCACGATGCCAAGGCCGAAGCCCGTGAGTATCGCCCCACCGATCGAGCCCATGCCACCGATCACCACCACCGCGAACACGACGATGATGAGGCTCGCCCCCATTTGCGGGCTCACCTGGTAGATGGGCGCGGCCATCACTCCGGCGAGCGCGGCGAGACCGACGCCGAAGCCATACGTGAGCGTGATCATGCGAGGGACGTTGATGCCGAATGCCTGCACCAGCGCCGGATTCTCCGTGGCGGCGCGCAGGTACGAGCCGAGCTTCGTGCGCTCGATCACGAACCAGGTGGCGGCGCAGACGATGACCGACGCGAGAATCACCCACGCGCGATACTTGGGGAGGAACATGAAGCCCAGGTTGTAGGCCCCGACGAACTCCTGCGGAAGTCGATACGGCTGGCCGGAGCTTCCGTAGTAGTTCGTGAAGACGCCCTGGATGATGAGAGCAAGCCCGAACGTCAGGAGCAAGCCGTAGAGGTGATCAAGCTTGTACAGACGCGAGAGCATCGTTCGCTCGATTACGACGCCCGTCGCACCCACGGCGACAGGCACGATGAGCAAGGCCCACCAGTAGCCGATGCCTGCCTTCTCGAGGAGCAGCCATGCCGCGAAGGCCCCCATCATGTACTGCGCGCCGTGCGTGAAATTGATGATGTTCAGGAGGCCGAAGATGACGGCGAGCCCGAGGCTCAACATCGCGTAGAAGGCGCCGTTGATGAGGCCGATAAGGAGCTGCCCGAAAAGGGCGGCCGTCGGTATGCCGAAGATCTCGCTCATGACGATAACCGTGTCGCGGGCCGGCGGAGAAGGCGCGGCCCCTTGGCCGCGCCCCCCAACGTTTGCAAAGGCCTGGCGCCTCCGCTCTCGCCTACTTCTTCACCAGCGGGCAATCCCCGTCCCCGGCGGGCCGGAATGCCTGGTCCGCGGGAATGGTTGCGACGATCTTGTAGTAATCCCACGGCGCCTTCGACTCCGCGGGCGTCTTGACCTGCACGAGATACGCGGGATGCAGCTTGCGGCCGTCGGCACGGATGGAGCCCTTCCCGAACAGCGGATCGTCCGTGGCCATTTCCTTCATCTTCGCGACGACCTTGGTGCCGTCGTCGGACTTGAGGGCCTCGACTGCCTTGAGGTAGTGCAGGACCGAGCCATACACGCCCGCGTGGACCATCGTCGGATGGATTCCCTTGTCCTGCGGTGCGAAGCGCTTGGTGAACGCCCGCGTCTGGTCGTTCATGTCCCAGTAGAACGTCTCGGTGAACGTCAGGCCCTGCGCGGTCGGCAGTCCAAGCGCATGGATATCCGTGATGAATACGAGAAGGCCCGCGAGCTTCTGGCCACCCTTGGTGATTCCGAACTCGGCCGCTTGCTTGATCGAATTGGTCGTATCGCCGCCCGCATTCGCAAGCCCGATGACTTTGGCCTTTGACGACTGCGCTTGCAGGAGGAAGGAGCTAAAGTCCTGGTTGTTGAGAGGAACCTTCACACTGCCCAGGACCTTGCCGCCGTTCTTGGTCAGGGCGGCCGTCGTGTCGCGCTCGAGCGCCTGTCCGAACGCATAGTCGGCGGTGATGAAGAACCACGAGTCGCCGCCACCCTTGGTGATGGCGGTGCCCGTGCCATTCGCGAGCATCCACGTGTCATACGCCCAGTGGACGGTGTTGGGGGAGCAGGCCTTGCCCGTGAGGTCGGACGTGCCGGGTCCAACAGCCAGGAACGCCTTGCCCTTCTCCTTGGTGATGCCGTTGACCGCGAGCGCGACGCCCGAATTGGGAACGTCGACGATAGCGTCCACCTTGTCCTGGTCGTACCACTGCCGCGCGATCGCCGAGCCGACGTCGGGCTTGTTCTGGTGGTCGGCGGAGACGACCTCGACCTTGTAGCCCCGCTTCTCGATTCCCGAGTCTTCGATCGCCATCTTCGTCGCAACGACCGACCCTGCGCCCGCAAGGTCGGTGTAGAGGCTCGACATGTCGGAAAGAACGCCGATCTTGATGACGTTGTCCGAGATCTGCGCGTGCGCGACTCCGATCGACAACGCCGACGCGACAGCGGCAGCAACCGCCAGCTTGTTCATCTTCATACTTCCTCCGTGGGTGGTACTGCGATACCGCTACACGCCGAGATACACATGCAGCTTGTCCATGTTCGCATCGAGCTCCGCGTTCGGGATCATGTCCACCGCGCGCCCGTGCTCGATCACGTAATGCCGGTCGGCCACCGTCGCGGCGAACCGGAAATTCTGCTCGACCAGCAGGATGGTGAATCCCTGCGCCTTGAGTTGCGCGATGGTGCGGCCGATCTGCTGCACGATGACGGGCGCGAGGCCCTCGGTCGGCTCGTCGAGAAGGAGCAGGCGCGCGCCGGTGCGCAGGATGCGGCCGATCGCGAGCATCTGCTGCTCGCCGCCGGAGAGCTTCGTCCCCTGGCTCGTGCGCCGCTCCTTGAGATTCGGAAAGAGCTCGAAGATCTTCTCGACCGCAAGCCCGCCTTCGCGCACCACCGGCGGCAGCATGAGGTTCTCGAGCACGTTGAGGCTCGCGAAGATGCCGCGCTCCTCGGGGCAGTACGCGATGCCGAGGCGCGCGATGCGATTGGATGGCAGCCCGATCGTCTCGGTGCCCTCGAAGGCGATGGAGCCCTCGCGGCGGGGCACGATGCCCATGATGGCGCGCAGCGTCGTCGTCTTGCCGACGCCGTTGCGCCCGAGCAGCGTGACGACCTCGCCGCTTCGCACCTCGAAGTCGACGCCATGCAGGATGTGCGACTCGCCGTACCAGGCCTCGAGTCCGCGCACGGACAGGAGGGGCGCGCCGGTGGCGGCGGGGATGCTCTTGCGCTCCGCGACGGCGTCAGCCATGGCCGGCTCCGAGATAGGCTTGCACCACGTCGGGGTGCTTCGAGACGGTGGCGTAATCGCCCTGCGCGAGGATTTCGCCGCGCGCGAGCACCGTGATGTGGTCCGACAGCGTGGAGACGACGGACAGGTTGTGCTCCACCATGAGCACCGTGCGGTTCACCGAGACCTTGCGGATGAGCGCCGTGATGCGCTCGACGTCCTCGTGCGTCATGCCGGCGGTGGGCTCGTCGAGCAGCATCATCTCGGGGTCGAGCGCGAGCGTCGTGGCGATCTCGAGCGCGCGCTTGCGGCCGTACGCGAGCTCGCCGGCCGTGCGGTCGACGAATTCGGAAAGGCCGACGGCGTCGATCAGCTCGCGCGCGCGCCCGTCGAGCGACGAGAGGCTCGCCGCGGACCGCCAGAAATCGAACGAGTGGCCGCGCGCGCGCTGCAGCGCGATGCGAACGTTCTCGAGCACGCTCAGGTTGGCGAACACCGCCGAGATCTGGAACGATCGCACGAGGCCCATGCGGGCGATGGTGGCGGGACGCGCGCCCGTGATGTCGCGGCCGTTGAAGAGGATCTGGCCGCGCGAGGGCACGAGGAAGTGCGTGAGGAGGTTGAAGCAGGTGGTCTTGCCCGCGCCGTTGGGGCCGATGAGCGCGTGGATGGTTCCCCGGCGAATCGACAGGCTCACGTCGCGCACGGCGACGAAGCCCTTGAACTCCTTGGTGAGACCTTTCGTCTCGAGAATGTTGTCGCCGGACATGCCTCGCTGCGCGATACCGCTTGGCGCAACTCCTCCCGTGTGCAAACGCGCGATTATGCTTGGGGCGCTTCGCCCCGTGCAACGGCTGCGTACCCTATCACGCTGTGCATTCGTGCACAGTCGATCTGCAAAGATGCGTGGCCGCCGTCACGGCGTGCGCCAGACCGGCGCGCGCTTGCCGAGGAAGGCGTCGATGCCCTCCGAGGCATCCGGCTCCATCATGTTGCACGTCATCGTCTCGCCCGCGATCGCGTACGCGCCCTCGAGCCCCTGCTCCACCTGCGCGTAGAACGCGCGCTTGCCGAGGGCGAGCGCCGCGGGGCTCTTGCGCGCGATGACCCCCGCGAGCGTCGCCACGCACGCGTCGAGCTCCGCCGCGGGAACCACGCGATTGACGAGCCCCCAGGCCTCCGCGGTCCGCGCGTCGATGAGCTCGCCGGTGAGGAGGAGCTCCATCGCGCGCTTGCGCGCGACGTTGCGCACGACGCCCACCGAGGGCGTGGTGCAGAAGATGCCCGCGTTGATCCCCGACAGCCCGAACTTCGCGTGATCGGCCGCCACGGCGAGGTCGCACATCGACACGAGCTGGCAGCCGGCGGCCGCCGCCGCACCCTGCACGCGGGCGATCACGGGCTGCGGGATACGCGTGAGCTTCATCATCATGCGCGTGCAGGCATCGAAGAGCCCCTGCTGCCACGCGGGGTCGATATGCGCGCGCATCTCGGTCAGGTCGTGGCCGGCGCAAAACGCGCGCCCGGTTCCGGTGATCACGACGACGCGCGCCGCCTTGTCGGCGGCCGCCTCGTCGAGCGCGACGTCGAGCGCGGCGATCATGGCCGTCGACAGCGCGTTGAAGCGCTCGCCGCGGTTCATCGTGAGGGTGCAGACGCCCTCCTGCGTATCGCGAAGCACGTAAGGGACGAGCCCGGCATCGAGGGGTGCGTTCATGGCCTTCCTCCGTGGGTCGGATTGTATGTCCCGGCGCGACGGGCGACTCGCAGTCGAAGGGAGCTCATGGCGAGGCGGATGAGTGCCTGACGTGCCGCGTCGACTTATCGCTCATCATCTATCCATTCGCCATTTGACAGCATAATTGCCTGTCGTCTCTGATTATCATAGAATATTACACCATGACCAGGTCAGCAATACGCGATAATCATCGCAAGGACGAGCGGGCGCTCCTGCCGTCGCTGCAGGACGAGGCAGCACTCGCGCCCGCGGCTCTCGCAAGGGCGCAGGCCGTGGCGGCGCGCCTGGCGGCGGGCGTGCGCGAGGAGCGTCACCGCGCAGGCGGCGTGGACGCCCTGATGCTCGAGTTCTCGCTCGACTCCCGCGAGGGCATCGCGCTCATGTGCCTCGCGGAGGCCCTCCTTCGCATTCCCGACGCCGCGACGCGCGACCGCCTCATCCGCGACAAGATCGGCCAGGGCGACTGGCGAACGCACATCGGGCGCAGTCCGTCGCTGTTCGTGAACGCCGCCGCGTGGGGACTGCTCGTCACCGGCAAGCTCGTCGACACGCACAGCGACGGCACGCTCGAGCGCGCGCTGGGCTCGCTCCTGCGCAAGGGCGGCGAGCCGCTCATCCGCAAGGGCGTCGACCTCGCGATGCGCATGCTCGGCCAGCAGTTCGTGCTCGGCCGCACCATCGGCGAGGCTCTCGCCAACGCCCGCGAGCGCGAGGCGCGCGGCTATCGCTTCTCGTTCGACATGCTGGGCGAGGCGGCGCTCACCGACGCCGACGCGAAGCGCTATCTCGCCGCCTACGAGGACGCCATCGAGGCCATCGGCGCGGCGTCGCGCGGGGCGGGCGTCTACGAAGGCCCCGGCATCTCGATCAAGCTCTCCGCGCTGCATCCGCGCTACTCGCGATCGCAGCGCGAGCGCGTCCTGCGCGAGCTCTACCCTCGCGTTCTGCGCCTCGCGCAGATGGCGCGCGACCGCGACATCGGCCTCAACATCGACGCCGAGGAAGCCGATCGCCTCGAGCTCTCGCTCGACATCTTCGAGCGCCTCGCCGCGGAGCCCTCCCTGGCCGGCTGGCAGGGACTGGGGTTCGTCGTGCAGGCCTACCAGAAGCGCGCCCGCGGGGTGATCGACTGGCTGGTCGCGCTCGGGCGCGCGCGGGGCCGCCGGCTCATGGTACGGCTCGTGAAGGGCGCGTACTGGGACACCGAGATCAAGCGTGCGCAGGTCGAGGGCCTGCCGGGCTATCCCGTGTTCACGCGCAAGGTGCATACCGACGTCTCCTACCTCGCGTGCGCGAAGGCGATGCTCGCGGCGCCCGACGCCATCTACCCGCAGTTCGCGAGCCACAACGCGTTCACCATCGCGGCCGTTCGCGAGATGGCGGGCGACGCGCGCTACGAGTTCCAGTGCCTGCACGGCATGGGCGAGTCCGTGTACGACCAGGTGGTGGGAAGCGGCGCGCTCGGCCACCCGTGCCGCATCTACGCCCCGGTGGGATCGCACGAGACGCTCCTCGCCTACCTCGTCCGGCGCCTGCTCGAGAACGGCGCCAATTCCTCGTTCGTCAATCGCATCGTCGATCCCGCCGTCGACATCGCGGATCTCGTCGCCGACCCGGTGGCACGCTCGCGCGTCACGGGCGGCACGCCGCATCCGCGCATCCCGGCGCCCGTCGACCTGTATCCCGACAGGCGCAACTCGCGCGGACAGGATTTCTCCGACGAGCGCGTGATCGCGGACATCGATCGCCTGGTGGCCGCGCCCCCGGCCATCGCGCGCGCGTCGCCGGTGCTCGCGGGCACGTCGCCCGGTGCCTCGCGCGAATCGCGCGAGGTGCGCAACCCCGCGGATCGCGCAGACCTCGTAGGTACCGTGGAGGACGCCTCGCTCGCGGACGTGGCCCATGCGTGCGAGCGGGCGGCCGCGTCGACGTGGCCCACGACACCCATCGACGAGCGCGCGGCGTGCCTCGAGCGGGCGGCGGGCCTCATCGAGGACGAGAGCGCAGCGCTCATGCGCCTCATCGTGCGCGAGGCCGGGAAGTCGTTCCCCAACGCCCAAGGCGAGATCCGCGAGGCCGCCGACTTCTGCCGCTACTACGCGGCGCAGGCGAGGCGCGAGCTCGGGGGCACGCACGCGCGCGGGCCGCTTGCATGCATCGCGCCGTGGAATTTCCCGCTCGCGATCTTCGTGGGCCAGGTGAGCGCCGCGCTCGCGTCCGGCAACCCGGCGCTCGCCAAGCCGGCCGAGCAGACGTCGCTCGTCGCGGCCGCGGCCGTCGCGCTCTTCCATCGCGCGGGGGTGCCCCTCGACGCGCTGCAGCTCCTGCCCGGGCGCGGCGAGACGGTCGGCGCCGCGCTCGTCGCCGACCCGCGCATCGCGGGCGTGCTGTTCACCGGATCGACGGACGTGGCGAAGCGCATCGAGCGTGTGCTCGCGCCGCGGATCGACGACCCCGTGCTCGTCGCCGAGACCGGCGGCCAGAACGCGATGATCGTCGACAGCTCGGCGCTGCCCGAGCAAGCGGTGGCCGACGCGCTCGCGTCGGCGTTCGACAGCGCGGGCCAGCGCTGCTCCGCGCTGCGCCTTCTGTGCGTGCAGGACGACATCGCCGATCGCGTGCTGCCGATGCTGCGCGGCGCGATGGACGAGCTTCGCGTCGGCGACCCGCGCTCCCTCGACGTGGACGTGGGGCCCGTGATCGACGAGGAGGCGCGCGCGAGCATCGCGCGGCACGTCGATCGCATGCGCGCCGGCGGCGCCCGCGTGTACGCGAAGGCCCTCGATGCCGCGTGTGCGACGGGCACGTTCGTGGCGCCCACGCTCATCGAGATCGACGGGCCCCGCGACCTCGGGCGCGAGGTGTTCGGCCCGGTGTTGCACGCGGTGCGCTTCCGCGAAGGCGAGATCGAGGCGCTGGTGGACGGCGTCAACGCGTCGGGATACGGGCTCACGCACGGCATCCAGAGCCGCATCGACGAGACGGTGGATCTCGTGAGCGAGCGCATCCGCGCCGGGAACGTCTACGTCAACCGCAACGTGATCGGCGCGGTGGTCGGCGTGCAGCCTTTCGGCGGCGAGGGGCTGTCGGGGACAGGCCCCAAGGCCGGCGGCCCGCACTTCCTGTGGCGGCTCGTGCGCGAGTTCGATCCCCATCCGCGTGCCCGCAGCGAGGCGCTGCCGGGGCCGACGGGCGAATCCAACGTGATCTCGCTGCGGCCGCGCGGGCGCGTCGCGTGCCTCGCGGACAGCGATGCCGAGCGCGCCGTGCAGGCGGCGCTCGCGAGGTCGCTCGGCAACGGCGTCACCGATTCGATCGAGCCGCGACCGGACGCCGTGCTCTTCGCGGGCAGCGCGATCGACGCCGCGAAGCTCCGCGTGGCGCTCGCCGAGGGCGACGGTCCCATCGTGCCGGTGATCGCGAGCCGCGGCAGCGCTTACGACGCGTCGCGACTCGTCGTCGAGCGCACCCTCACCGTGAACACCACGGCGTCGGGCGGCAACGCATCGCTCCTGTCCCTCGAGGAAAGCGAGCCCGCATGAGGAAGCTCGATGCGATCGACCTCGCCATCCTCGATGCCCTCCAGCGCGACGGCAGGCTGTCCAACGTCGCGCTCGCGCGCCTCGTGGGATTGAGTCCTACGCCGTGCGCGGAGCGCGTGCGGGCGCTGGAGGCGTCCGGCATCATCGCCCGCTACGCGATGGTGCTCGAGCCCGAGAAGGTGGGCCTCGGCCTGACCGTGTTCATCGAGGTGGCCCTCGAGCGCACGTCCGAGGAAGCCTTCGACGCCTTTCGCGATGCCATGCAGTCCATCGCCCAGGTGCAGGAGTGCCACATGGTCGCAGGGGGATTCGACTACCTGCTCAAGGTCCTCGTCCAGGACATGGCCGCCTATCGCAGCTTCCTCGGCGAGGTGCTCGCCCGGGTTCCCGGCATCCGCTCGACGCACACGTACGCGGTGATGGAGCGCGTGAAGGACGCGCGGTCGATCGACCTCGCGCATCTTCGCGACGCGGGCTGACGGCGGTTACGGAGCCGACGGTTCCGTCTGACGCCTGGTCAGCACCACCTGGTCGTCGACGGCGTACAGGAGGCAGGTGTCGCCCGTAAGTCGTCGCGGATCCGCCCGGCACTTCGCGAAGGCGCGCTCCTGCGTCTCCCTGGCGCTTCCGCCGGTCCAATCGAAGTACATCCAGCCTGCGGGGCGGAATACCGCCGCCTTCGGCCCCTTGGCGGCACGATATTGAGCGACGACCGAATCGCTGACCATGGCACGCCCGATGACGGGGATCCGCTCGGGATCGAAAGCGCCGGAGTAGCGCGCCCTGGCCGTATCCACGAGATGCCAGTTGCCCGAATCGTCCGCGACGAGCTTGTCGCCGACGGCGACCACGACGCAAGGCTGCCCGTAGGCGACCTGGCAGCCTTCGAGCGTCTCCTCCGCGGCCCGGGCGTCATCCAGGAAGGACGTCCGCCACCAGGTATTGTTGGAAGGAGCCATTGTCATGACCTTAGCCCCCTTCCTCGCTTCGTAGGCGTCGATCAGCTTGCGCAGCCGCTCGTTGTCGGGACGGGTCAGGCCCATCCTCAGCACCCGATCGAGGCCCGCGCGGAGGTCAGCGGTGCTCGCGGCTGAGCTTGCCGCCGATCTGGGCTCGGGCGGCGCCTCGACGAGCGTCACGGTCCTTCCTCCCAGCGAGCCGTAGATGAAGGGTTCCTGCTGGCGCTTGGTGGTCTCCAGCACGTCGTCGCGCACACGCCCGAACGCGATGCGGATGTCGAGCCCGGGAGTGGGCAGGTGCTTGACCAGCGCCGTCGTGAACGGGCTGTTGCGGGTGTCACCGTCGAGCGCCACGGAGCCCGCCTTTGCGGAGTAGGCTATCAGCGTGTCGGCCGTCGGCTCGACCTTTGCGAGGCCGCGGCCCAACGATCGAGTGCCGACCGCCCGCTTCATGGTCTTGGCGAACGGATTATCGCGGCAAGCATCGAGGATGACGAGGCGAAGTTGCCGCGCCGGCTCGATGGCGCGCACGACGCGATCGAGCGCGAGGGCCTCGTCCTCGACGTCGAAGTCGCGGGCGAGCTTCGCATCGACGGGGATGAGGTAGTTGGTACCGTCGATCTCGATGCCGTGGCCCGCATAGTAGACGAGCGCGATGTCGGCGTTGGCGGCCGCATCGGCGAAGTCACCCACCGCACGGCGGAGCTCGCGGATGCCCAGGTTCGGCCGCAGCTCCACGACGTCGAAGCGAGCGCCGCGCAGCGCCTTTGCGACCGCGTCCGCGTCATTGCTCGCATTGGGCAGGCTTGCGACGTTGCCGTAGGCCGAGTTGCCGACGACGAGGGCGACGCGTCGCTCGGCGTGCGCGGACGTGAACGCAAGCAGCAGGAGAAGGCACGCGCCCGCGACGATGCGCTTCATGCGCGCTCTTTCACTCGATCGCCGCCGTCGACTTCGCGCGCTCGCGCAGCATGAATTTCTGGATCTTGCCGGTGGACGTCTTCGGCAGGTCGCAGAAGATCACCTTCCTCGGCGCCTTGAAGCGCGCGAGGTGCGACTGGCAATGAGCGATGAGCTCGGCCTCGGTGGCGGTCGCTCCCGGCTTCAACTCCACGAATGCGCACGGCGTCTCGCCCCACTTGGGATCGGGCTGCGCGACCACCGCGACCGCCACCACCGCGGGATGGCGGTACAGGGCGTCCTCGACCTCGATCGAGCTGATGTTCTCGCCGCCGCTGATGATCACGTCCTTGCTGCGATCCTTGATCTTCACGTAGCCGTCGGGCTGCATCACCGCGAGGTCGCCCGAGTGGAACCAGCCGCCGGCGAACGCCTCGCCGGTGGCTGCCGGATTCTTGAGATAGCCCTTCATCGTGATGTTGCCACGGAACATGATCTCGCCCATCGTCTCGCCGTCCCAGGGGACCTCGCGCATGGTCTCGGGGTCCATCACCGTCATGCCTTCCTCGCACGTGTAGCGCACGCCCTGGCGACCGTTGCGCTCCGTGCGCGTCCCGATGTCGAGCGCATCCCACTCGCCGTGCTTCGCGCACACCGACGCCGGCCCGTACGTCTCGGTGAGGCCGTAGACGTGCGTGATGTCGAAGCCCATGCGCTCCATGCCTTCGATCACCGCGGCCGGCGGCGCAGCCGCCGCGACCAGCGCCGACACCTGGTGGTCGATGCCCGCCTTCATCTCGTCGGGCGCGTTGATGAGCATCGAATGTACGATGGGCGCGCCGCAATAGTGCGTCACCCCATGATCGCGGATGGCGTCGAAGATGGCCTTCGCCTCGACCTTGCGCAGGCACACGTTGGTGCCGGCGTTGGCGGCCATCGTCCACGGGAAGCACCAGCCGTTGCAGTGGAACATGGGCAGCGTCCACAGGTACACCGAGTGGCGCGGCATTCCCCAGTCGATGATGTTGCACAGCGCGTTGAGGTACGCGCCGCGGCAGTGATAGACCACGCCCTTGGGATTGCCCGTGGTGCCCGACGTGTAGTTGAGCGCGATCGCCTGCCACTCGTCCTCCGGCGGCGACCAGGCGAACGCGGGATCGCCCTGCGCGATGAAGGCCTCGTAGTCCCTCGCGCCCAGCCGCTTGCCGCCGGGGCCCTCGCTGTCCGCGATGTCGATCACGAGCGGCTTGCGCGCGACCCGCGCGAGCGCTGCCTCGATCACCGGCGCGAACTCGGTGTCGGTGAGGATCACCCTCGCCTCGCCGTGATCGAGCATGAAGGCGATCGCCTCGGCATCGAGGCGCGTGTTGAGCGTATTGAGGACGCCTCCGGCCATGGGCACGCCGAAGTGCGCCTCGATCATCTCGGGCGTATTGGACAGCATCGCCGCCACCGTGACCCCGGTCGACACGCCGCTTTGCGCGAGGGCGGAGGCGAGCCTGCGCGAGCGCTCGTACGTGTCCTTCCACGTGTATCGGCGCGCGCCATGGATGACCGCGACGCGGTCGGGCCAGATGTACGCGGTTCGCGCAAGGAAGGACACCGGCGTAAGCGCGGCATAATTGGCGGCGTTGCGATCGAGGTCCTTCGTGTAGATGCCCATGACGCGCTCCGGTGTCGTCCGGGCGCATCCTAGCAAATCGCGCGGACTCGCCGGGTTGCCCGGCCCTCGCGATTTCGCTACCCTCGGGCAACACTTCACGCAGCCAACGCGAGCATCCATGGGCCATCGCTTGTCGAAGATCGTGACGCGCACGGGCGATACCGGCACCACGGGGCTCGGCGACGGCTCGCGCGTCTCGAAGGATTCGCCCCGCATCGCCGCGATCGGCGCCGTCGACGAGCTCAATTCCACGCTCGGCGTCATGCTCGCGGAAGACCTCCCCCCGGTGTCGCGGCGTGCCTCGGCTGTGCAGCACGACCTGTTCGACCTGGGCGGCGAGCTCTCCATCCCGGGGTACAGGTCGGTGACCGACGCGCGTCGAGCGCCTCGAGGCGGCGGTCGAGCAGTTCAACGCCGACCTTCCGCCGCTCAAGGAATTCATCCTTCCCGGCGGCACCCGCGCCGCGGCGCTCGCGCACGTCTCGCGCACGGTCTGCCGTCGCGCGGAGCGGTCGATCGTCGCGGCCGCCGCGACCGAGTCGATCTCGTCGCCGGCGCGCGTCTACCTCAACCGGCTTTCCGACCTCCTCTTCGTGCTGGCGCGCGCGCTCAACCGCGCCGGCGGGCGTCCCGACGTGCTCTGGCGGAAGGACCGCTAGGCGTGGCCGCGCCCGATCGAAGCGCCCGCATGGCGGCGCTGCTCTCGCGCATCGCGCTGGGCGACCAGGGGGCGTTCGGCGAGTTCTACGAGATCACCTCCGCGCATCTATACGGAGTGGCCCTGCGTATCTTGAGGGACCCCGCTGCGGCAGAGGAGATCCTGCAGGAAGCGTACGTCAACGTGTGGCATCACGCCGGCTCGTACGAAGTCGCCAAGAGCCAGCCCATGACGTGGCTCACGTCGATCGTGCGCAACCGCTGCCTGGACCAGCTTCGCCGGCGGGAGATCGACACGGTCACCCTCACCTCCGACGACGATGACGCGCCCGAGTACGACGTGCCCTCCGACGCCATGACGCCCGCCGAGATGCTCATCGCGGGCGCCGAAGCGCGCTCGGTTCGGGACTGCGTGGAGGCGCTCGACGCCGGGCCCAAGCAGGCGATCGCGCTCGCGTTCTACCAGGGCCTGTCGCATTCGGAGCTCGCGGAGCATCTTCGCCAGCCGCTCGGCACCGTGAAATCGTGGGTGCGGCGCGGCCTCGAGCGGCTCAAGAGCTGCCTCGATCGCGCGGGGATGGCGCGATGAACCTCTCGCGCCCCGATCGCCTCGCGCGCCTCGACGCGCTCGCCGCCTCGTATGTCCTCGGCACGCTGTCGCCGCGGGCACGGGCGCGCCTCGCGCACGTCGCGCGCACGGACACCGTGGTGTCGTCCACGCTGCGCGAGTGGGAGCAGCGGCTGTCGCCCTTCGCCGAAGCCGCGCCTCCCATCACGCCGCCGCCGCAGGTGTGGCGCCGCATCGCGCTGCGCCTCGGCCTCGACGCCGTGCGCAGGAGCGAGCGCGGTCCCTGGTGGACGCGCGTGGGCTTCTGGCGCGGGTTCGCGGTGGCGAGCTTCGTCGCGGCGGTGGGCCTCGGCGTGGCGCTGATGCGCGCGCCTTCGGAAGAGGCCGCGCAGCCCATCGTGGTGGTGCTGGGGGCGCAGGACGCGCCGCCGGCGCTCGTCGCGACGCTCGCGCGCGACAGCCGAACCGTGATCGTCAAGACCGTGGGCGGCGCGCCGGTGCCGGCCGACAAGTCGCTCGAGCTCTGGATGCTGCCCGACGGCGGCGCGCCGCGGTCGCTCGGCGTCATCCCGCGCACAGGCGTGGCGCGCCTTACGCTGCCCGAGCTTCCCGACGTCGCCCTCGCCAACGTCCCGGCGCTCGCCGTCAGTCTCGAGCAGGCGGGCGGGTCGACCACCGGGGCGCCGCAGGGCCCGGTGCTTTATACGGGCAAGGTCGAGCGCTTCTACTGATGTCCTGTCCCGCAAGGTGCCGAGGCAAAGGGCGGCTGGAATTTGTCGCGAGGCTAGGCGCGAGGCCGATACCGTACCTCGTGGTGCGGTGAGGCCGAGCAACGGCCAGCGGCGGTCCGCTCGCGCCAGGGATGCGGGTTTCGTCGCATCGCGCCGCCCCGGATGCGCGTGTCGCCGAAACGCCACGGTGACCCGGCCATGGCGTCGAGCGAACGAAAAAAGGGCCGGCGCGCCTCGCGGCCGCCGGCCTGAGGTACAGCTGCTGCGTCAGCGCACGCGATACGACGCGGGCATGTACGGGCTCGTCGAGGCGCCCGTGGCCTGCTTGGGACGCTTGGCGGTCACTTCGATCGTGGCCGGGAGAATCGCGACCTCGGTCGGCCGGCGGTGCGCGTGGCGATCGCCTGCGCGGCCTCGGAATCGCCTCGCGCGAGCACCGACGGGGCCGCCACCGTGAGTCGAGCGTCGCGGCGTCGCCATCGCGGCGATGGCGCCGAACACGGGCTTCAGGATACGGTCGCGCTTGGATTCAGAGTATTGCGTCGTCGTGCGGTTCATGGCGTTTCCTCTATCGTCGTCTGTCCGCCGGTCGGCGGTGCTGCTTCACTTGTCCCACGGTTCTTGGATGCGGCGATCCGCCCTTCGGATTCACCTTTCGCCGGGCTCGTTGGCACCGGCGTTGGATGAATCGTAGGCAGCGGTCGATGAAGCCTCAATGACGAAGCGATGAAGCGAGCGAAAATCAGGTCCAAGCGGCCCCAGGCGGCGACGAAGCGATACGCGCGGGAAGGCGAAAGGGCGTCCGGCCCCGTGCTCGAAGCCGTCCGAAATGGGGTCTGACCCCATTTCCACGCCGTCGCCGACCCATCGGAAATGGGGTCTGACCCCCAAGGCGGTCGCCGCGCAGGCGGTCGCCGCGCAGGCCGGAAAATGGGGTCAGACCCCATTTATGTGATTGATATGTAAAACGAATCTCCCGCCGCTTGTCGAAGGCGGGGTGACGCCGTGCGGGCGGCTAGCGGCGCTTCGGCCACAGCCGGCGGGGAGGTCTTCCATCTCCCAGCCGAGGGCGGCGAGCTCGCCGCGGAGGCGATCGGCCTCGACCCACTGCTTGGATTTGCGCGCCTCGGCGCGGGCATCGGCGAGCGCGCGCACGTCGCCGGGTACCTCGACCTCGGTGGGCTGCCACTGCGCGAGCCCCAGTCCCAGGACGTCGTCGAAGCGCAGGAGCGTGGCCCGCTTCACCGCCGGCGCGAGGTCGCCGCGCAGCACTTCCCACGCGACCGCGAGCGCGCGAGGCACGTTGAGGTCGTCGTTGATCTCGTCCGTGAATCGCTCGAGATACCCCGCATCCGCCTCCGCCGACGCTTGCGCGGGCAGCGCGAAGAACCCGTTGCGCATGCGATCGAGCGCGGTCGCGGCGGCGTCCATCGCCTCCCACGAGAAGCTCATCTGCGTGCGGTAGTGCGCCGTGAGGCACAGGTAGCGGTAGACGAGCGGATCGTAGCCGCGCGCGACGAGCGTCTGCACGCGCAGGAACTCGCCCGCGGACTTCGCCATCTTCGCGTCGTTCAGGAGCAGGAAATAACCGTGCATCCAGAAATTCGCGAGACGCGTGCCCACGCGCGCCTCGGTCTGCGCGATCTCGTTCGTGTGATGCACGGGGATGTGGTCCTCGCCCCCGCAGTGGATGTCGAAATAGTCGCCGAGGTATTTCTGCGCCATCGCCGAGCATTCGATGTGCCAGCCCGGGAAGCCGCGCCCCCACGGGCTGTCCCACTCCATCTGGCGCTTGTCCTCCGGCTTGCTGAACTTCCACAGCGCGAAGTCCGTCGGCAGGCGCTTCTCTCCGAGCTCCACCCGCCTGCCCGCCTCGAGCCCGTGGATGTCGAGCCGCGCGAGGTAGCCGTAGTTGTCCTGCTTCGACGTGTCGAAGTACACGCCGTCCGACGTGACGTACGTGTACCCCTTGCGCTCGATGTCCTGGATGAACGCGATCTGCTCGGCGATGTGATCGGTCGCGCGGCACAGCACCGTCGCGTCCTCGATGTGCAGGCGCGCGAGCTGCTCGACGAAGTCGTCGGTGTAGAGCTTCGCGATGTCCCACGCCGACTTGCCGGTCCTCCGCGCGCCCTTCTCCATCTTGTCCTCGCCGCTGTCGGCGTCCGACGTGAGGTGCCCGACGTCGGTGATGTTCATCACGTGGCGCACGTCGTAGCCGTTCCAGCGCAGGACGCGCTTCAGGATGTCCTCGAACAGGAACGTCCGGAAGTTGCCGATGTGCTGGTAGTCGTAGACCGTCGGCCCGCAGGTGTAGAGGCCCACCGACGACGAGCCCGAGAGCGGCGCGAACTCGCGCATGGTTCGCGTGTAATTGTCGTAGAGGACGAGCGATGCGGTCATGGCGTTGGACTCGATGACGTGAAAAAGCCGCCGGAGCGGCGGCTTAGCGCGAGGGCCGGTCGACGGCTCGCGTCAGGTCCGCCGCGCGAAAGCGCGACACGCGCAGCTGCCGCAGGGGGCATACGCGCATGGGTCGGGGAATCGACGGGCGGGGACCATGCCTCGATGGTATGCGCAAACCGCCGCGCGGCGCAACCGTGGCGACGGCGCCCCGCGCGCGCCGTCCGGTAGAATGCGCGGGGCCTTGTCGCACCCACCGGCACCCATCGCATCACCCGTCTTCGCAATGCTCGCCTCCCTCCCCAATCGCTACTGGTGGCTCATCGCGATCGTCGCCGCGATCGCCTGGTTCGCCACGCTCGGAGCGCGCCACCTGCAACACCCCGACGAAGGTCGCTACGCCGAGATCGCGCGCGAGATGTCCGCGAGCGGCGACTGGGTGACGCCGCGCCTGAACGACCTCAAGTACTTCGAGAAGCCGCCCCTCCAGTATTGGCTGGGCGCCGCCACCTTCGACGCCTTCGGCGTGAGCGAGTGGACCGCCCGCCTGCCCTCGGCCCTCGCCGGTTTCCTCGCGGTGATCGCGGTCGGATTCACCGGCGCTCGACTCGCGAGCGCCGACGCCGGCGTATTCGGCGCGGCCGTGCTGGCAGGCTCGGTGTGGCACATGGGGCTCGCGCACATCCTGACGCTCGACGCGGTGCTCTCGTTCTGCATGGCGCTGTCGCTGTGCGCGTTCCTGCTCGCGCAGCGCGACGGCCTGTCGCACGCCACGCAGCGCAACTGGATGATCGCCGCGTTCGCGGGCGCGGCGCTCGCGACGCTGAGCAAAGGGCTCATCGCCATCGCGATCCCCGGCGCGACGCTCGTGCTGTACTCGATCGCCACGCGCGACTTCGGGCCCTGGCGCCGGCTGCACCTCCTGCCCGGCATCGTCACGTACCTCCTCATCGCAGCGCCATGGTTCGTCCTCGTATCGCGCGCCAACCCGGAGTTCGCGCGGTTCTTCTTCATCCACGAGCACGTCGAGCGCTTCCTCACCGAGTCGCACAACCGCACCGGCGAGTGGTGGTACTTCGTGCCGTGGTTCGGGCTCGGCATCATGCCGTGGATCATCGTGTGGGCGGTCACGCTGGTCGCGAGCTGGCGCGATGCGCCGCGCAATGCCAACGGCTTCTCGTGGGAGCGCTTCTGCTTCGCATGGGCGTTCTTCATCTTCGCCTTCTTCAGCGCGTCGGGCTCGAAGCTGCCGTCGTACATCCTGCCGCAGTTCCCCGCGCTGGCCCTCATCCTGGGCTACGAGCTCACGAAGCTTTCCGCGCGGGCGCTCATGTGGATCGCGCTGCCGCTCGCGATCGGCGGCAGCATCGGCGTCGTCGCCTGCGCCGTCGGCTGGGACGCGGCGGCCGCCTCCTGGGCGAGCGACGGCACGCCGATCGAGATCTATCGGGCGTTCGGGCCCTGGATCGTCGCGACGCTCGCCGCCTATGCCGCGGGGGGCATCGCCGCGTTCGCGTTCTTCCGCAGGGGCACGCCCGCCGCCAGGACCGCCGGCATCGTCGCGCTCTCGCTCTCCTCGATCGTCGGCCTGCAGCTCGGCTTCCAGGGCCACGACGCGTTCGCGGCGGTGCGCTCGGCCGCTCCCATCCTCGCCGCCGCCGAGCGCGCCAACGGCCAGGCGCTCGACCCCGCCCTGCCCGTATACCAGGTGGCGAGCTACGACCAGACGCTGCCGTTCTACCTGCGTCGTCCCACGCCGCTCGTCGAATACCGCGACGAGATGTCGCTCGGGCTCGACGCCGAGCCCGCGAAAGGCTACAACCTTCCGGCGTGGATCGAGCTCTGGAGCGCGTCGCCGCAGGCCTACGCGCTGATGCAGCGAGGCACGGCGGCGGAGCTCGCGGCGCAGAACGTCCCCTTCCGCGTGCTCGCAGGCGATGCGCGCCGCGTCTTCGTCGCACGGCGGTGATCCCATGACCTGGTCAGCCTTCTCCTTCCTCATCACGGGCGTCCTGCTCAACGCGGGTGCGCAGCTCCTGCTCAAGGCCGGCACCAACTCGCTCGGGGTGATCACGCTCACGCGCGACAACTGGCTCGACACGGTCTGGCGCATGGGCACGCAGGGGCACTTCGTCGTGGGCGTCGCCTGCTACATGGTGAGCCTCGTCGTGTGGATCATGGGGCTGTCGCGGGTTCCTGTGTCGGTCGCGTATCCCATGCTGTCGCTCGGCTACATCATCAACGCCGTCGCCGCGCATTATCTGTTCGGCGAGGCGGTGAGCGCGTCGCGCTGGCTCGGCATCGGCTTCATCGTCCTCGGCGTCTGGCTGGTCGCGCGCTCATGACCTACCGGCCCTTCGCGCGCCCGACCCTCGACGACGAGACCCTCGCCGAAGTCTCCGCCGTGCTGCGCTCGGGCTGGATCACGAGCGGGCCCAAGGTCGCCGCGTTCGAGAAGGCGCTTTCCGGGCTCGCCGGCGGACGACCCGTGCGCACGCTCTCGTCGGCGACGGGCGCGCTCGAGCTCGCGCTGCGCGTCTGCGGCATCGGCCCCGGCGACGAGGTGATCACGGCGTCGATGACGTTCTTCGCCGCGCCCAACATGATCGTGAAAGTCGGCGCCACGCCCGTGTTCGTCGACGTCGTCCCCGGCACGCGCAATCTCGACCTCGACGCCGTGGCTTCGCGCATCGGCCCGCGCACGAAGGCGATCATGCCGACGCACTTCGCCGGCCTGCCGTGCGACATGGACGCGCTGTACGCGCTCGCGAAGAAGCACCACCTGCGCGTGATCGAGGACGCGGCGCTCGCCATCGGATCGTCGTGGAAGGGCCGCACCCTGGGCAGCTTCGGCGACCTCTGCGTGTGGAGCTTCCACCCCAACAAGAACATCACGAGCATCGAGGGCGGCGCGATCGTGCTGAACGACGAGCGCGAGGCGGCGCAGGTCGAGATGCTTCGCTTCCACGGCATCCGGCGCCTCCCCGACGGCACGCGCGACGTCGACGTGGCGAGCGGCAAGTACAACCTGCCGGACGTGAACGCCGCGGTGGGACTGCGCCAGCTCGCGCGCCTGCCCGAGTTCAACGCGAAGCGCCGCGCCCTCGCCGCGCGCTACTTCGAGCGCTTCCGCACCGATCCC
>JBGAIS010000055.1:0-21432 GCA_044225355.1 Casimicrobiaceae bacterium
CTCGACGTCACCGCGATCGCGATCGCGTTGGCGATCTCCTCCTTGCCGAGGCGCATCGCGCGCGCCGATCCGGCTGCGACGCCCACCGCGGTGTAGATGACGTAGTCCCAGCCGCCGTCGAGCACGCCCACGCAGGAATCGCCCATGCGGTCCATGAGCTCGTACGCGAGCACGATGCCGGTCAGGGCGTCCTGCAGGCTGCCGCCCGCGTACTCCGTGGCCGCCAGCACCGCGGGGATCGCGTCGCTCGGGTGCCCCGCCTTCTTGCCCACCGCCATGTCGTTGAAGTCGGAGTAGCGCGCCATGACGCCGTTGGCGAACGCCGCGAGCTCCGCGGACGACTTGTGGCGCGTGCCGAGCACCGTGGCGCCGGGCGATCCGCTCACTTCGGCCGCGTGCGCGCGGGCGATGCGCGGGGGCTGCATGTGGAAGCTGCCCATCGCGCAGCCGAACGTGTCCACGACGCGCTTGACCACCTCGTGCACGGTGGTCGCGGAGAAATTGCGGAAATCGAGGGAGAGCGCGTAGTCGCTGATCTGGTCGAGGGTCTTGTCCATGTGCATTGCGTCAACCTTGCATCGATGAGGTGAAGGGAATCATTTGCCGTCGTCGCCCTCGAGCATCTCGTTGGGCACGCGCAGCAGGAGCCTCACCGCGACGATCACCGCGACCACCGACATCGCGAGGAGGGTCGCGGCGATGGGCCGCGTGAAGAACACCGTGGGCCCCGCCATGTTGAGCGACTGCGAAAGCGACTGCTCGAGCATGGGGGCCAACAGGAAGCCCAGGATGAGCGGCGCGACGGGCCAGCTCACCTTCTTCATGAGGTAACCCACGAAGCCGAAGGCTATGGCGACGCCGACGTCGAACATCGAGTTGCGCGGCGAGTACGCGCCGATGATGCACACGCCCAGCACGATGGGCGCGAGGTACTTGTACGGCACCTGGCTGATGCGAGCCCACAGGCCCACGAGCGGCAGGTTCAGCACGAGCAGCATCACGTTGCCGACGAACATGCTGCCGATGATGGTCCACACGAACGCCTTGTTGGCGTCGAACAGCGCGGGGCCCGGCTGCAGGCCGTAGATCATCAGCGCCGCGAGGATGATGGCGGTGGACGCGCTCGTCGGGATGCCGAACGCGAAGAGCGGGATGAATCCCGTCTGGGCGGTGGCGTTGTTGGCGGCCTCGGGCGCGGCGACGCCCTCGATCACGCCGCTGCCGAATTTCTCCGGGTACTTCGAGAGGCGCTTCTCGAGGTCGTACGCGAGGAACGAGGACACCGCGGGCACGAAGCCCGGGAGCATCCCGAGCGGAAGCCCCACGAGCGTGCCGCGGCCGCTGGCGGCGAGGCCCTTGCGAAGCTCCGCCCCACGCGGCGTCATCCGCCCCATCTTGCCTTCGTAGATGCGCCCCGTGCTCGCTTCCGCGTTGGAGAGGATCTCGCCGATGCCGAAGAGCCCGACCGTGACCGGGATGATGTCGAGCCCCTGCATGAGGCCCGTGAAGCCGAAGTGCAGGCGCGGCACGCCGGTGAGGGGATCGATGCCCACGCACGCGAGCAGCATGCCGAGGAGGCACGCGGCGAGACCGCGGAACACGGACAGGCCCGCGCCGGAAAGGCTCACCACCAGCGTGAGGCTGAAGATCACGAGCGCGCAGTACTCGGGCGGCCCGAACTTGAGCGCGTAGCGCGCGAGGCCGGGCCCGATGAGGCTCATCGCGACGACGCCGCCGATGCTCGCGATGAACGAGCCCACCGCCGCGATCCACAGCGCCTGCCCCGCGCGGCCGTCCTTGGTCATCGGATAGCCGTCGAAGCAGGTGGGGAGCGACGACACCTCGCCGGGCATGTTGACGAGGATGCTCGTCGTCGAGCCTCCGTATTGCGCGCCGTAGTAGATGCCGGCGAGCATGATGATGGAGCCCGTCTTGTCGAGGTACATCGTGATCGGCAGCAGGATCGCGATGGTGGACGCGGGGCCGAGGCCCGGGAGCACGCCGACGAGCGTGCCGAGGAGCGCGCCCGCGAAGCAGTACAGGAGATTGGCGACCGTGAGGACGCTCGCAAGCCCGGCGATCAGGTCCATGAGGCCGCCCCCTCGAAGCGCGCACGAGGCCCTTCGCCGCGCATGGCTGCGTCATTCACCGAACACCCCGCGCGGGAACACCATCTCGCCGTAGTGCACGAACAGCACGTAGAACACGACGGTGACGATGGCGGTGAGGACCGCGATGCGCGGCCAAGACGCGACGCCCAGGATGCGGAACTGCGCCGCGAGGAAGAGCACGGTGGCGATCACGTAGCCCGCAATCGAGATGAGCACGCCGTAGAGCACGACCCCCGCGTACACCATCCACACCGCGCGCGCGTTGCCCTCTTCCTGCTCCGGCTCGACGTTGCTTCCCGGCTCTCGAAGCCTGCGCAGGCCGAGGAAGCCGTATACCAGCGCTGTGACGACGAGCGCCGCGGCGATGGCGGTGACGTAGACGCCGGGCTGCATGAGCGACGACTGCGTGCGGGCGTCGGCGCGCAAGTACGCGCCCATGCCCCCCACGAGTCCGAGCGCGCCGATGGCGACGAGCGCCAGGCATTCGACGATCAACGTTCGCTTCATGTCTTCATTCCCATCGATCCTCCGTGCATCGACACAGGCCTCGCCGGCGACGACCGCGCGCGCGTCGCGAGGCGATTTTCGGCGCACGAATCACGAGCGACGGCGTGTGGCGCGCACGCGCCACATTTTCGTCGCGCGATGCGATTCGCGCTGTACTTCACCACGATGTTTCGCTCTACAATCGATCGCGCTCCATTGCCGTATCGACTATCACCACACGCACGCGACGGCGTCGAACGACGCGAATCGCGCAAGATTTCCAGGAGGCAGCACATGAAGAACCGACGCACCCTCATCGCGGGACTGGCGGCCCTCGCCTGCTCGAGCGCCCTGCCGCTCGCCGCGCATGCGCAGGGCAACTATCCCTCGCGATCCATCGACATCATCGTGCCGTACGGCCCCGGCGGCTCGACCGACCTCTCCACCCGCATGCTCGCCGAGTTCGTGAAGACGAAGCACGGCGTCGTCGTCAACGTGATCAACAAGCCGGGCGGTGCCACCGTTCCCGCGAACCTCGAGGTATACAAGGCGAAGCCCGACGGGTATACACTTTTTGCCGACAATACGTCGTCGAACGTCACGCTCGAGATCGCGGTCAAGGATCTCCCGTTCAAGGTGATGGACCGCACGTTCGTCGCGTCGCACTCGGCGAGCCCGTACATCATCACGGTGCCCGCCGCGTCCCCGTACAAGACGCTCAAGGATCTCTTCGACGACATGCAGAAGAGCCCCGACCAGTTCACCTACGTGTCCGCGGGCGCGCTGGCCAATCACGACGTGATCTTTCGCCAGGCCGCGGCGGCGCTCAAGGTCGATCCGCTGAAGCCCAAGCCCATCGTGGTCAGCGGCGCCGCGCAGGCCGCCACCGTCACCGCGCAGAACGGCGTGAAGATGGGCGGCGGCACCGTCGCCTCGCAGCTCGTCGCGATCAAGGCCGGCACCATCCGCGCGCTCGCCGTCGCGGGCAATCGCCGCTGGGAGGAGCTTCCGGACGTCCCGACCACCGCCGAGCTGGGATTCCCGTCGGTCTCGTACGACCAGTGGAACGGCCTTTCGGGACCGCCCAACCTCCCGCCGGCCATCGTGAAGGTCTGGGAGGGCTACGTGCAGGAGATGGTGAAGGACCCGGCCGTCGTCGAGCAGCTGAAGAAGACGGGCGCCTTCGCGCGCTACGTGGGCTCGGAAGCCCTTCGCAAGGAAGTCGCGGCCACCGGCGACGAGATGCGCCGCCTCTGGAAGTAGCCCCGCGGAACGCGGCCTCGGCGCTCGCGACGCAGACGGCGCCGGGGCGCCCGCGTCCGGCAAGGCGACGGCGATTGGCATTGCGGTTACGACCTCCTTGGGCTCTCGCGGGCCCCGGCGCCTGCAGGGCCGGGCCTCGCTTTGTCTTGGCGCCATTGTCGCGAAGGGACGTCGCTCCGCACCAATAGTTTTCCAAGATGCCGCCCCATCAGCGGCCGTGATGGCGGCGCGAGCCGGCGCGCCTCGGTTGCACGCGCACGTGCGACGTCACGGCAAGCGCAGCGTTTCCCAAGGCGAGCTCACGCCGGCGGTGATCGCCTCCGCGCGCATCGGCTAGCATGTCGGCGGCGCGTCCGGTCGAGGCGCGCCGTCACCGGACAGCACATGCTCGACTTCAGGCAGATCGAGACCTTCCTATGCGTGTTCGAGGAAGGCAACGTGACGCGCGCCGCGGCGAGGCTCAACATCGTGCAGCCGGCCGTGAGCGCGCAGGTCAAGAAGCTCGAGGCCGCGCTCAAGCTCGATCTCTTCGAGCGCACGCCGCGAGGCATCCGTCCCACGGCCTCGGGCCGCGCGCTCTATCGCCTGTTCGCGCCCGTGCTCGAGAGCTTCCGCACCGCGGAGCACCAGGCGCACTCGCTGTCCGCCGCCGACCTGGTCGAGATCTCGGTCGGCATGAACCCCTTCGCCGGCAGCGCGATCATGAGCGACGTGCTGCAGACCTATCGCATCCGCCATCCCGAGGCCGGCGTGCACGTCGAGGAGGAGACGAGCTCGATCCTGCTGCGACGCGTCGCGGACGGCGCGCTCGACCTCGCCGTGGTGCACTTCAGCGCGCACTCGCCGGGCATCCCGGGCACGGTCGTCGCCACGCCCATCGCCGAGGAGGAGCTCGTGCTGATCGAGCGCGCGACGAAGGACAACGCAGCGCCCGCCGTGCTGCGCTTCGCGGAGCTCGCGTCGCGCCCGCTCGTGCTGCCCAAGTGGCAGCTCGGCTACCGTCGCGACGTCGATCACGCCGCGCGCGAGTCCGGCACGCAGATCCGCGTCGAGCTCGAGATCAACGCGCCGGCGCCGGTGGTCGATCTCGTGGCGCACGGCGATCTCGCGGCGATCGTTCCCGAGATCACCGCCCGCCGCGCGATCGCGCACCTGCCGCTGCGCATGCGGCGCATCGTGCAGCCGACGATGCTGCGCAGCATCCTCTGCGTGAGCCGCCGCGATCACCCGCTGTCGGCGCCGCTGGAGGCGTTCGTCGCCATCGTGAAGGCGACCATCGAGGAAGCGCTGGGGCACGGCAAGCCTCTCGCGACCGCGAAGCGGCGCGTCCGCAAGGAGAACTGACGGCGAGTGGTTCGTCAGGCCTTGCTGGCCATCACCCGCCCCGCCGGTCCCATGGATCCGAGCGCGCGGCTCGCGCGGCCCAGGCGCCGGTCGAGATACTGCGAGCCGAACCACGCGGCCACCATCGAGAAGGCGACGATCGCGACGTGCATGGCCGAGATCCGGTCGAGGAACGACGTGCCCGCGGCAAAGTGCCCGGCGCCGTTGAAGGCGAAGACGATCACGTGCACGACGAAGCCCACGACGACCGCGCGCAGCGCGCTGCGAATCGCGCGATACCACCCGTGGAGCTCGAGGCTCTGCTCCACCCGCATCGAAAGCACGAACACGACGATGCACGGGATCACGATCATCATGAGCAGCATGAGCCAGTGCGTCGACAGGTCCTCGAGGATGCCCGTCAGGATCGCGCCGAAGACGAGCGTGACGAGCCCCGGCACCGGGTACAGGCACGTGGCGAGCACCAGCACGAAGGGCATGAGCGGAATGGCGAGGAGCATGAGCCCGCCCCCCGCCCCGCCCGCGCCGCGCCGGGAATTCGTCCACTCCTGCACGCCGCGCTGGTAGTCGGCGAGCTCCACGCTGTTCATGCCCGACGGCGGAAAGCCTCCGGCAAGTCCCACCTGGTACGGATCGACGTTGCTCATGACCGGGGTATTCGCCTTGGGTGAAAACCCGAACATACCGCGCGCGTCGATCCCGGCGCAACGCGCGAGCCGCGCCGCGATCCGCCCTCGCCCGCTACATGCGCACCTCCAGCACGAGGTTGAACGGCGTCGCCGTCGCCCGGCGCACGCGCGTGAATCCCGCGCGGGTGACGACGTCGCGCAACCGCGCCTCGCCCGCCTGCGCCCCCAAGCCGAGCCCCACCTCCTGCGACAGCGAGCACGGCGTGCAGATCATCGTCGACGCCGAGTAGAAGATGCGCCCGACCGGGTTCAGGTTGTCGCGCAGGGCGTCGTTCGCGTAGGGCTCGACCAGCATCCACGTGCCGTCGGACGCGAGCGTCTCGCGGACGTGCGCGGCCGCGCCCACCGGGTCGCCCATGTCGTGCAGGCAATCGAAGAACGCGACGAGATCGAAGCGACCCGCATATGTCTTGGCGCTCGCCACCTCGAAGCGCGTGTTGCCCGACACGCCCGCCTCGGCCGCGGCGGCGCGCGCCCGCTCGACGGACGGCGCGTGATAGTCGAAGCCCGTGAACGTCGACTGGGGGAACGCGCGGGCCATCGCGACGGTCGACGCCCCGTGCCCGCATCCCACGTCGGCGACCGACGCGCCGCGCGCGAGCTTGGCGGTGACGCCGTCGAGCGCCGGCAGCCAGTCCGGGACGAGGTGCGCGTTGTACCCCGGGCGGAAGAATCGCTCGGTGCCGCGGAAGAGGCACGCGCTGTGCTCGTGCCAGCCCACGCCCTTGCCGCTCCGGAACGCGTCCGCGACCGTGGGCTCGTCGAGCCAGAGCGTGGCCGCCACCTCGAACGCGCCCGCCATCGACGCAGGGCTGTCCTCGTCGGCGAATACCACCGCCTGCTCGGGATTGAGGTGGAAGGTGCCGGCCGCGTCGTCGTAGTCGACGTAGCCGGACGCCGCCTGCGCGCAGAGCCACTCGCGTACGTAGCGCTCGTGCGTGCCGGTCGCCTGCGCGAGCGACCCTGGCGTGACCGCGCCCTGCGCGCGCATGGCGCGATACAGGCCGAGGCGGTCGCCGAGGAGCACGAGGGCGCCGCTCGCGATGGCGCCCAGGTCCCCGACCATGCGCCCCATGAAGGCTTCGAGCCGCGCGGGGTCGGGCGCGGCCATCGAGGGATTCGACATTTCGCCGGTCATGACATCCTCCTTCGTGAACGAGGTGTCATGGGTCGCGTGGAGGCACCCCAACCTGACGGCCGTGCGTCGCCGCGATGGCAAATCGAGGGCCAACCCTCGACAGGCGGGCGGCGCGGGACCTGGGAACGCTCCGCAGAACCGTAGTCCGCACTCGGCGCACAACCGGTCGCACGACGCTCGTTCTTGCCTAGCCGTTGCGCGGCCGCCGCCGGGCCGCTCTCAAGGCGGCCGCCTGACTGTGCTTTCTGCCGTTCCGGCTGCAAAAGGCGGGGCGCCGATGTCACGACATGCGCTGTCCTCACGGTCGCCTTTTGCAGGCGTTTTCCTGGCGTCAGGCCCGCCGGAGCGCCTCCGCGGCCTCGCGGTTGAACGCCTGCATCGCCGAGCGCGACCGCGAGACGTACGGCACCGACCGCAGGAAGCCGTGCGCAAGCGAGGGCTCGTCGGCGAGCGTCGCGTCGACGCCGGCCGCCCGCAGGAGGCCCGCGAGCGCCACGCCCTCGTCGTGGAGCGGGTCGAGGCCTGCGACGATCACCTGCGCGGGCGGCAGCCCGGCAAGCGACGTGCGCGTGCCCACCGCGCGGGCGTCGCCCGCCTCGGCGCCTCCCGGCAGGTACGCCCGCCAGTAGTCGATCATGTCCGCGCGGGTGAGCGTGGGCGAGGCGGCGTGCTCGCGGTAGCTCGCCGTCTCGAACGCGGGCTCGAGGACCGGGTAGACGAGGAGCTGCCGCGCGATCGGAGGCCCGCCGCGATCACGCGACTCGATGGCCGTGCCGAGCGCCAAGTGCGCGCCGGCGCTGTCGCCCGCCACCGCGATGCGCCGCGGGTCGACATCGAGGTCGCGCGCGGCGTCGGCAAGCCACACGAGCGCGGCGAAGGCGTCGTCGTTGGGCGCGGGCCACGGATTCTCGGGCGCGCGTCGGTACTGCACGCTCACCACCACGGCGCCGGCTTCGCGCGCGAGGGTCGCGCACGCGCCGTCGTGCGACTGGACGCTGCCGACCACCCAGCCGCCGCCGTGCAGGTACAGCACCGCGGGAAGCGTCCCGGGCCCCGCGCGGAAGACGCGGACCATGAGCTCGCGTCCCGGCAGGTGGAGCCAGTGGTCCTCGCGCGCCACCGCGTCCGCCGGGTACGGAAAGCGGCGCGCGATCGCCTCGGTGCGCGCGCGCCTTGCCGCGGTGGTCATCACGGCGGGCACCGGGACTTGGGCGGCGACGTCGGCCAGGTACGTGGCGAGCTCGGGGTCGAGGGGCATCGGCGGCGGGAAGCGAAGGGACGGACGAGGCAGCGATCATAGCGCGGCGAAACGCGTTAGCATGCCGCCAGCGTGCTTACCCCAGGCAACCGAGGAGGACGGCGATGGAGCGGATGAAGGCAAGCGACTTTCCCCAGGAGGTGCTCGACCTCTTCGACGGCTACGTCCACGGGCGCCTCACGCGCCGCGACTTCCTGGACGGCGCCGGCAAGTTCGCGGTGGGCGGATTCACCGCCACGGCGATGCTCGAGGCGCTGCGCCCCAACTTCGCGTGGGCGCAGCAGGTGGCGAAGGACGACGCCCGCATCAAGGTCGAGTACGTCACGTATCCGTCGCCGCAGGGCAGCGGCACGATGAAGGGCTATCTCGCGAAGCCGGCGAGCGCCACCGGCAAGCTGCCGGCCGTCGTGGTGATCCACGAGAATCGCGGGCTCAATCCGTACATCGAGGACGTCGCGCGGCGCCTGGCGCTCGAGGGCTTCATCGCGTTCGCGCCCGACGCGCTCACGCCGCTCGGCGGCTATCCGGGCAACGAGGAGAAGGCCGCGCAGCTCTTCCAGACGCTCGATCCGGCCAAGCGCACCGAGGACCTGGTCGCCGCCGCGGGCTTCGTGAAGTCGATGGCCGACTGCAGCGGCAAGGTCGGCGTGGTGGGCTTCTGCTTCGGCGGCACCACCGCCAACATCTTCGCGACGAGGCTGCCGGACCTGGCCGCGGCGGTCCCGTTCTACGGCGGCCAGCCCACGGCGGAAGCCACGGCCAGGATCAAGGCGCCCCTCCTCATCCACTACGCGGCCAACGACGAGCGCATCAACGCGGGCTGGCCGGCCTACGAGGCCGCGCTCAAGGCCAACGGCGTGAAGTACGAGATGTTCATGTACCCCAACACGCAGCACGGCTTCCACAACGACACCACGCCGCGCTACGACGAGGCCGCGGCCAAGCTCGCGTGGTCGCGAACGGTGGCGTTCCTCAAGAAGAACCTGGGCTGAAGGCCCGCAAGCGAGGCCTACGGCGCGAGGAAGAGCGCCGGGTCGACCATCGTTCGATTGAGCGTCACGCCCCAGTGAAGGTGGGGCCCGGTGACGCGTCCGGTGGCGCCGACCTTGCCGAGCGGCGCGCCGGTCGCGACCGCATCGCCGGGCTTCACGTCGACCGCGGACAGGTGGCAGTACATCGTCACCAGGCCCTGCCCGTGGTCGACGATCACCGTGTTGCCGTTGAAGAACCAGTCGCCTGTCGCGATCACGACGCCCGGCGCGGGCGAGACGACGGGCACGCCCGTTGCCGCCGCGATGTCCATGCCCGTGTGCGGCGCACGTGGCTGGCCGTTGAATACGCGACGCGAGCCGTAGGAGCTCGACCGGGGCCCGGGCACCGGCGGCGCGAGCTCGAGCGTGCCCGGCGGCGCGTCGCTGAACGTCGCGAGCGCGGCCTGGATCATCGGGCGCTCGCGCTCGACGCGCGCCAGGTCTTCGCGCGAGAGGTCGACCATGCCCGGCGCGACGCGAAGCTTCTGCTCGACGTACTGCTTGGGCTTGATCGCCAGGTCGACGAGCGACTTGGCGCCCTCGCGCTCCACCTCGAGCTTCAGCGTGCCCGGCTTCGTCGACAGCGGGATGCCCGCGACCGCGAGCCAGTGATCGCCGTCGCGCAGCACCATCACCGGCACGCCGCCGAGCGCGGCGCGCGGCTTCGACTGCGGCGGGCCGTCGATGCGAACGAGCGCCACGCCGCCGGGGACGAGGCTCTCTTTCGGGAGCGCCACGGCCGCGAGCGCGGAGGGCGCGAGCCACGCGAGCGCGGCGGAGGCGAGCCACGCGAGCGCCCGCGCGGCGATGGCGCGGCGAGCGCGCCGAGGGAAAGGCATGGCGAGGATCGAGGCGATGCGTGCGAAGCCGCGATGTTACGTCACAGGAGCCGCCCCAGGAACTCGCGCGTCCGCGCTTCCCTCGGCGCCTGCAGCACCTGCGACGGCGGCCCGTGCTCGGCGACCACGCCCTGGTCCATGAACACGACCTCGTCCGCGACCTCGCGCGCGAACCCGATCTCGTGCGTGACCACGACCATCGTCATGCCGTCGCGCGCGAGATCGCGCATCACGTCGAGGACCTCGCCCACGAGCTCGGGGTCGAGCGCCGACGTGGCCTCGTCGAACAGCATGACGGACGGCTCCATCGCGAGGGCGCGGGCAATGGCCACGCGCTGCTGCTCGCCGCCGGACAGACGATTGGGATAGCGGTCGCGCTTGCTCGCGAGGCCCACGCGCTCGAGGAGCGCCATCGCCTTGCGCGCGGCGTCGGCCGCGGGCACCTTGCGCGCGAGCCGCGGCGCCAGCGTGACGTTGTCGAGCACCGTCATGTTCTGGAAGAGGTTGAAGCGCTGGAAGACCATGCCGATGGACGCGCGCGACGCGCACAGGTCGCGCTCGCTCACCTCGTGCAGGCGGTCCCCCACGAGCCGGTAGCCCACGAACTTGCCGCCGACCAGGATGTAGCCCGCGTCGGGACGCTCGAGATGATTGATGCAGCGGAGGAGCGTCGACTTGCCGGACCCCGAGGGGCCGATCACGCACACGACCTTGCCGGCCTCGACGTCGAGGTCGATGCCCTTCAGCACGTCGACGTGCCCGAAGCGCTTGTGGAGGTCGCGAATCTCGATCATCGGCATCGCGGCTACCCTGCCCGCGCTTGCGGCGCGGCGGCGTCCTGCACGCTGCGGCCCAGCCTGCGCTCGATGTAGCGCTGTCCGAGGGTGAGGAGGCTCGTCAGCGAGACGTACCAGATCGACGCCACGATGAGCAGCGGGATGGTCTCGAAGGTGCGGGTGTAGATGAGGCCCGCCGCGGCGAGGAGCTCCGTCACCGAGATCACGCTCGCGAGCGAGGAGAGCTTCAGCATGCCGATGATCTGGTTGCCGGTGGGCGGGACGATGACGCGCAGCGCCTGCGGCAGGATGATCCGGCGCATCGTCTGCGCGCGCGTGAGTCCCATCGCGGCGCCCGCTTCCCGCTGCCCGGGATCGACGCTCATGATGCCGGCGCGCACGATCTCCGCCATGTACGCGCCCTCGCACAGCCCGAGCCCCAGGTTCGCCGCGACCACGGGCGTGATGACCGCGTTGGCGTTGATCGACACCCAGTCGGGACCGAAGAACGGGATGCCGAGCGTGATCTTGGGGAACAGCGCGGCCAGGTTGTACCAGAACACGAGCTGGACCAGCGCTGGCGTGCCGCGGAACGCGACGATGTACGCCGTGGCCGCCGACGACAGGAGCTTGTTGTCGGACAGTCGCATGAGGGCTGCGATCACGCCCAGCGTGACCCCGATGGCCATCGCCGACAGCGTGAGCTCGATGGTGAGCTTCACGCCGTCGACGATCTCCTTGCTGAAGAGGTACTTCCAGACCACCGGCCACTGGAAGTTGGGATTGTTGAAGACGATGTAGATCATCCATGCCGCGAGCAGCGTCACGACGACGGCGGCGACGCGCCGGCCCGGCCGCGCGAGCGGCACCGGAGGGAGGTCCACGCGCGGCGTGGAGGTCGAGGGAGTCGCGGAGCTCATGCGATGGCGTCTCGTTGCGAGGACGGGCGCGCGGCTCGCGCCCCATGGGAGGATACAAGCGAATCGCCGGCGCGGGCACGCCGGCGATTCGAGGTGCCGCGACGCGCGCGCGAACCTACGGCTGTGCGATCACCGCCGGCTGGGCCCGCTCGGCGCTGAGCTGCCACTTGTCGTAGATCTTGTCGTACGTGCCGTCCTTGACGATCGCCTTGAGCCCCGCCTCGAGCGCCTGGCCGAGCTTCACGTTCGTCCGGTTGAACGCGATGCCGCATTCGACGGTGGCGCCGGGCACGGGCCCGCCGGGCGCGGCGTCGAGCTTGCCGTTCGAGTGCTTGGCCGCGACGATCGCGGTTGCAAAGCCCACGCCCGCGGCCTCCGCGCGCCCGGACTCCACCGCCAGCACCTGCGGCCCCTTGCCCTCGAACACCAGGAGCTCGATCTTGGCCTTGCCGGCGGCAACGCACTCGTCCGACTTCTTCTGCCACACGAGGAGCGGCTGCGTGCCCTTCTCCACCGACAGCGTGTGGCCGCACGCGTCGTCGTTGCGAACGTTCGTGGGATTGCCCTTGCGCACGACGAGGCCGTTGCTGAAGTGACCGTAGCGCACGAACGAGACGAGCGGCAGTCGCGCGGGCAGGATGCCCATCGCCGACATCGCGGCGTCGACGCGCCCGCCCGACACGGCGGGGATCATGGACGCGAATCCGATGCGCTGGATGTCCACCTTGAGGCCCAGCTTGTCGCCGATCGCGCGGATCATCTCGACGTCGAGGCCCGCCTGCTCGTTCTTCTCGTCCAGGTAGTTGAAAGGCTCGAAGTCGAGCGGCATGGCGACGATGAGCGTGCCGCGCTGCTTCACGTCGTCGGGCAGGAGCGCTCGCGCGGCCTCGTCCACGGCGGCGTAGCCGGTGACGCTCGCGCACAGACCCAGCGCGGCGACGAGCGATCTCGCCACCCGGAACGGATTCGCGCCGCGATGGGTCGGGCCGGCCGGCCGGCCGGAAGGAATGTCGAGGGTTGCAGTCATGGCGTTCTCCGTGTCGTTCAGCGGGCAATCGAAGGACGAGTCGGCGCGCGGCAGCCCGGTCGCGCGCGCCGAGGGGCAATGATCGATGTCAAAGGAACGACTCCAATGCGTCGCCGACGAGATCCGGCGCCTCGAGGAGCACGCTGTGGCGCAAGCCCGGCAGCACGCGCACGCGGGCGTCCGGCATGCGCTCCCGCATGATCTGCGCCATGCGCGGAGTCGCGGCGACGTCGTGCTCGCCGGTGACGACGAGCCCCGGCACGGCGATCTCTTGCAGGCGCTCCGCGAAGTCGGCGGTGCAGAAGACGGTGAACGCATGCAGGTACGACGCGGCGTCGCACGCGACCACCTGCGCCACGCGGCGCTCGACGACGTCGGCGTGCGTCCTGCGGAACTCGTCCGTGAACCAGCGCTCGCGATTGCTGTCCGCGAGCGCGGCCGTGCCGTGGTCGCGCAGGAAGGCGACGCGCTCGAGCGCGCGGGCCCGTTGCTCCGGCGTGCGGCCCGCGACGGTGCCGATGACGGCGATCTTGGTCACGCGCTGCGGGTGGTCGAGAGCGAGTGCCTGCGCGATCACGCCCCCGAGCGAGAATCCCACCACCGCGCACGTCGCGACACCCGCTTCGTCGAGCACCTGCGCCGCGTCGCGAGCGAGATCGTGCGCGGTGACGGGCCCGCGGATGAGATCGGAGTCGCCGTGGCCGCGGATGTCCATGGCGATCACCTCGAAGCGGCTCGCGAGCCGCGCAGCGATAGGGCCCCAGTTGCGCGAGTCACCACCCACGCCGTGGATGAGCAAGACGGCGGGGCCGCGACCCTGGCGGCGATAGGCAATCTTCATCGGATTCGTTGTATAAGCGTGCGATGGAAAGCCACGACCGCCGTCGCATCGACGTTCATCATCATCTCTTCCCGCCGCCGTTCAGGCAGCTCGCGGCGCACGAGCATTACCTCGCGCAGGGCGTCGCGAGCCGCTGGACGCCGCAGGTCTCGCTCGACGACATGGACGCGGCAGGCATTGCGACGTCCTTCACGTCGATCACCGCCCCGGGCACGCGCTGCTCGCGCGCGAGCGGCTCGTCGCCGTCAACCGCGAATGCAACGACTTCGGCGCGCGCATGGTCGCCGACCACCCCGAGCGCTTCGGTCTCTTCGCGTCGCTGCCGTTGCCGGACGTCGACGCGAGCCTGCGGGAGATCGCGTACGCGCTCGACACGCTGCGCGCCGACGGCGTCGGCCTTCTCACGAGCTACGGCGATCGCTGGCTGGGCGACGCCTCGTTCGCGCCGGTGATGGACGAGCTCGACCGGCGCGGCGCGGTCGCCTACGTGCATCCGACGGTGGCGGACTGCTGCCGCAACCTCGTTCCGGGCATCGCGGACTGGGTGCTCGAGTTTCCCGTCGACACCACGCGCGCCATCGCGAGCCTGCTCTTCGGCGGGACGCTCGCGCGCTGCCCGCGCATACGCTTCATCTTCGCCCACGTGGGGGGCATCCTCCCGCTCGTCGCGGAGCATCTCGTGCGCGCGGCGCAGGTGGATCCGGCGCTCGCGAGGCACGTTCCGGGCGGCGTCCGTGCGCGGCTGCGATCGCTCCACTACGACACGGCCCTCAGGATGCATCCCGTGGGCATGCACGCGGCACTCGACCTCGTCGAGCCGACGCAGCTCCTGCTCGGCACGGACGCCCCGTTGCGAAGGAGCGTCGACCAGGTCGCCGGTTTGCATTCGCAAGGATTGCCCGATGACGTCGTGAGGATGATCGAGTGGCAGAACGCGACGCGGCTCCTGGACCGTTACCGGCCCGTCACTGCGTCACCTTGATGTTGCGCTTGCGCGCGATGTCGACCCAGGTGTCGATCTCCGTGCGCACCTGCTTCGCGAGCACCTCGGGCGCGCCGCCTGCCGCGTCGATCGACTGCTGCGCGAAGCCCTCGCGCGCCGCCTGCGTGCGAATGGCGGCGTTGGCTTTCGCGTTCAGGAAATCGACGATCGGCTTCGGCGTGCCGGCGGGGGCGAAGAGCCCGAACCACGTGATGGCGTCGAACCCCGGAAGCCCGGACTCGGCCACCGTGGGCGCGTCGGGAAACACGGACCAGCGCTTGCCGCTCGTGACGGCCAGGAGACGGACCTTGCCGCCCTTGACCTGCCCCACGGCGGCGGGACCGTCGAAGGTGTATTGCACGCGACCCGCGATCAGGTCCGCGATGGCGGGCGCGCTTCCTCGATAGGGAATGTGCGCGACGTCGATGCCCGCGAGCGAGGCGAAGAGCTCGCCCACGAGGTGGTTGATGCTGCCGTTGCCGTAAGAGGCGTAGTTGATGGCCCCCGGCTTCGCCTTGGCGAGCGCGACCAGGTCCTTGACCGACCGCGCCTCGAAGTCCGGCGCGACCAGCAGCATGAACGGCGAGGTGCCGATCAGCATCACGGGCGCGAAGTCCTTGACGGGGTCGTAGCCCAGGCTCGAGTACACCGCGACGTTGGTGCCGTGCGTGCTCGGCGTGCCGAGGAACAGCGTGTACCCGTCGGCCGGCGCGTGCGCCGCCTTGGCGGTGCCTATGGTGCCGCCCGCGCCCGAGACGTTCTCGACGATCACCGTCTGCCCCAACTCCGCACCCAGCGCCCCGGCCAGGATGCGCGCGGCGACGTCGGCGCCGCCGCCCGCGGGGAACGCGACGATGAGCTGGACGGGCTTCGTCGGGTAAGCCTGCGGCTGCGCCCACGCGGGCAGCGCGGCGAGCGCGAGCAGGAGGGCGAGAAGTCGGCGCATGCGGCGGTCCAGGGAATCAGAAGGCGAGGATACGGCGCGGGTTGTCGACCAGGAGGGTCTCGAGGTCGCGCGCACGGAAGCCCTTCTTCTCGAGGCGCGGCGCGAAGCTCTGGAACAGGTAGCCCAAGCTCACCTTCTCGTTCAGGAGCTGCGGGTTGTCGTCCGTCGCGGGTCCGCGCGGATTGAAGAACCAGCGGTCGTAGGTGATGGTGATCTGCGAGAGGTAGCCGCGGTCCGCGACCTCGCACATGAGCGTCGCGATCTGCTCGTCGAGTTGCTCGATGTCGTCGTGCCGCCAGGGAATGCCGACGTTGACCTGCACGTTGGCGCCGCGCTTGCACCTCGACGATGCTCGACGCTCATGGGCTCCACGAAGGCGTGGCCGATGATGACCTTGCCCGGATCGCGCCCTCCTCCTCGATGATGTCGACATATCGATGCCGGGGTTGGTAGTAGGTAGTCCGCCGGGTCGGTGTGCGTGGTGATCACCGCCGCGAGCGCTTCTGCACTTGTGACCTCCACGGATCAGGCGATGCCGTGAGATGCCGCCCGTGCGCGCCGACCGGGCTCGGCTTGGGATTGACGCCCTCCTGGCCCGTCGCGAGCTTGATGGCGCCCGCCTTGATGTCCGTCTGGCCGCCGGCGAACACCATGCCGTGCGTGATGTCGCGCGTGTAGAAATCGGCGAGCTCGTCGACCGTCTGCCGCTTGTACCAGTAGGGCAGGCCCATGCTCTCGGGGAAGAACCCCGTCACGGCGATGACGTTGCAGCCCGTCCCCTGCGCCACGCGGCGCATGAGCTCGGGATGGCGGCCGACCTCGCAGGGCGTCATGTCGACGAGGGTGCCGAATCCCCAGCCGTCCATGCCGTCCTTCAACTCGCGCGAGATGCGGGCGACCGCGTCGTCGAGCTTGAACGCGGAGTTGTGGTCGTACTCGCCGCCGGGATACGTGTAGAGGAGGTGCTCGTGCGTGAGCGTGCGGCCCATCCTGTCGGCCGGCACGTCGCCTGTGACGGTGCGGATCTTCATTTCGATTTCGCTTCCTTGGAGTCGGGCTGGGCGAAGGTGCGCTCCGCCGCCGCGAGGTGGGCGTCCATGGCCGCGGCCGCGGCGTCGGGATCGCGATCGACGATGGCCTCGTAGATCGCGCGATGCTCCTCCGAGGCGGCGCGGCGGCGATACGGCGCGCGCGCGACGGCGTGCGAATGCTCCTCGAGCACGCTGCGCAAGTCTTCCACCAGCTTGACGATGAGCGGATTGCCCGAGGAATGCGCGATGGCGATGTGGAAGCTCGCGTCGAGCTGGTTGCGGCGTGCGGTGTCGTCGGCCTCGTCCATGCGGGCCATGATCGCGGAGATCTCGCCGATGTCGCGATCGCCGCGGCGTTCGGCGGCGAGCCGCGCGGCGGGAACCTCGATGCACCGGCGCACCTCGCGCACGTGCGCCGGCGAGTAGCGGCCGAGGAGCAGCGGAACGCGCACCTCGTCGGACAGCACGAACGTGCCGATACCGGGCTGCGACGTGGTGAGCCCCAGCGCCTGCAGGCTCTTCAGCGCCTCGCGCACCACGGGCCGCGACACGCCGAACGCCTTGCAGAGCTCGCTCTCCGACGGCAGGCGCTCCTGCGGCTTGTACTGTCCCGCCGCGATCTGCGCCTGCAGGCGCGCCTGCACGTCGGCCACCGCTCCCCGCTTCGGGACGAGGTGCAGCTTCATGTAAGACAGGTTCCCGTCATCTGCGGCTCCCATTGCGTCGTTGCCCATTTCCTCCGGACCAAACTAGCTGTAGGATGGCACCTCGGAAGCGGCTCGACAACCTGTCTTACAGCTTACTGCAACGGAGCACCATGGGCAATAACCTCGGCAACGTCGTCGGCAAGGTCGGCGTGATCCTCTATCCCGGCTTCCAGGAGATGGAATTCTGGTATCCGGTCCTTCGCTTGCGCGAGGTCGGCGCGGACGTCGCGGTCATCGGCGTCGACGGGCCCGACGCCGCGGCGAGCGTCCTCGACTACCCGGTCGTCCCCAACGTGGCCATGGCGGACACCCAGCCCTCGCAGTACGCGGCCATCGTCATCCCGGGCGGCGACGTCGCGAAGCTCGCCGCCAACGCGGCGTTCCGCGCGTTCCTGCGCGAGGCCGCGGCGAAAGGCGTCCCGCTGGCCGCGGCATCGCAGGCCGCGTCGCTCGTCGAGGGCATGAAGGCGTCGATCGCCGCCAGCACCGACGACGTGCCGCGATGGACCCGCCAACTTCTCACGGAGCTCTCGCGATGAATCTCGCCGATGCGCAAGTCGCCGTCCTCGCCGAAAACCTCTACCAGGAGCTCGAGCTCTGGTATCCGCTCATGCGCCTGCGCGAGGAAGGCTGCAACGTGGCCGTGGTGGGCGCGGCCGACCAGACGTACGCAAGCAAGCTGGGCTACCCGGTCAGGCCGGACATGATCCTCGCCGACGCCGATCCGGCGATGTTCGACGCGATCGTGATTCCCGGCGGCTTCGCGCCCGAGAACATGCGCCGCCACAAGGCGATGATCGACCTCGTCCGCAAGGCGCACGACCAGGGCTCGCTCATCGCCGCGGTGTGCCACGCGGGCCTCGTGCTCGCGTCCGCGGGCATCGCGCGCGACCGCGACCTCACGTGCGTGTCGCTCGTCAAGGACGACGTCATCCACGCCGGCGGCAAGTACCGCGACCAGGCGGTGGTGCAGGACCGCAACCTCATCACGTCGCGCCTGCCGAGCGACCTGCACCTCTTCTGCAAGGCGATCGTCGACTACCTGCGCGAGGCGCCGCGGGTGGCCACGAAGGCGCTCGAGATCGCGCGGCCGCGCGTGTCGGCGGTCTACTCGAACGTCGCGGTGCTCTCGCAAGGGCCGCGCGGCGTGGCGTCGGCCGACTACACGACGGTCGTCAAGAGCGGCCCGCGCGTCCTCTGATGGATCGCATCGCGGTTCAAGGCACTCCCGCGGCGCGCGGACGCCAGTACGGCCGGCTCGCGCAGTCGCGCATCCAGCGCACGATCTCGGCGTACCGCGACGTGTTCGAGCATCGCGCGGGGCTACCGTGGGACGACGCGGTCGCGCACGCGCTCCGGTTCGTCCCGCACATCGAGCGCTTCCTTCCGGACGCGATCGACGAAATGCGCGGCATCGCCGACGGCGCGGGCGTTCCCTTCGAGACGATCCTCGCGCTCAACTGCCGCAGCGAGCTCATGTTCGCCGCGGCGCGCAGCAAGGGCGAGGTGCCCCCGAGCGAGTGCACGTCGTTCGCGGTCGCGCCCGAGGCGAGCGCCGACGGCCACATGCTGATCGGGCAGAACTGGGACTGGGTGCCGTTCGCCCGCGAGATCTGCGTCTTGCTGGAGGTGCGGCGCGAAGGCAAGCCCTCGTACGCCACCATCGTCGAGGCCGGGCTGCTCGCCAAGGTGGGCATGAACGACGCGGGCTTCGGGCTTTGCACCAACACGCTCGTGAGCGAGCGCGACATCGATCGCCGCGGCGTTCCCTACCACGTCATGCTGCGCGCGCTGCTCGACGCCGAGTCGGTCGACGACGCCTCGCGCATGTTCGCCTCCGCCGAGCGGGCGCTGTCGGCCAACTACCTCGTCGCGGACAGGTCGGGCCGCGCGATCAACTTCGAGACCATCGCGGGCGGCGGCGCGGAGGTCCACGCGAGCGACCCGCAGGAAGGCCTCCTGGGGCATGCCAATCACTTCCTCGCCCCCGAGTTCGCGCCCATCGACGCTTACGTCGCCAAGAGCCCGCACAGCCTGACGCGCCTCGCCGACCTGCGAAGCGGCATCGCGCAGAGCAAGCGGCTCACGGTGGCGGGGATGCAGGAGGTCCTTCGCAGCCACGATCACGCGCCCAACGGCGTATGCGGCCATCCCGATCCGGCCGCACCGCCGCTGTACGCCCGCTGCACGGTGGCGTCGTTCGTCGCCGATCTCACGGCCGGGGAATTCTGGTACACCGACGGCCCGCCGTGCTCGACGGCGTACGAGCCCTATCGCTTTCCCGCGTACGCCACGCAGTCATGAGCCGCGCAAGAGCCCTCGCGAGCATGCTGCTCGCCCTCGCGTGCGGCATCGCCGCCGCGCAGCCCTATCCCGCAAGGCCCGTGCATCTCGTCGTCGGATTCGCGCCCGGCGGCTCGACCGACGTGTTCGCGCGCGCGCTCGCCATCCCGCTCGCGAAGGAGCTGGGGCAGCCCGTCATCGTCGAGAACAAGCCCGGCGCGGGATCGAGCATCGCCGCGGACATGGTCTCGAAGGCGGCGCCCGACGGCTACACGATGCTCCTGAGCCCTCCCTCCGGCTACTCGGTCAACCCGGCGCTCAACCCGAAGCTCGACTACGTGAAGGGCTTGTTGCCGGTCACGCTCCTCGGCAGCTCGCCGCTCGTCGTCGTGGTGAGCGCGACCTCGCCCGTCAAGTCGATCAAGGACCTGGTCGAGGCCGCGAGGAAGGCGCCGGGCAAGCTCAACTACGCGACGTCGGGCAACGGGTCCGCGCCGCACTTCTGCGCGGCGCTCTTCATGCAGGTCGCGGGCGTGAACCTCGTGCACGTCCCGTACAAGGGCGGCGCGGAATCGGTGCAGTCGGTGCTCGCGGGCGATGCGCAGGTCACCTTCGCCACGCCGCCGACCGTGTTGAGCCTTGTGCAGGCCGGCCGCTTGCGCGCGCTCGCCGTGACGAGCCGCGATCGCTCGCCGCTCATGCCCGACATCCCGGGCATGGCCGAGGCGGGGCTGCCCTCCTACGATCTCAACTCCTGGTACGGCCTCTTCCTCCCGGCGGGCACGCCGCCTGCCGTCGTCAAGACGGTGTTCGACGCGGCCGTCAAGTCGGTGCAGCAGCCCGACGTGAAGGCCGTGCTCCAGAAGGAAGGCACCGAGGTCATCGTCTCGAAGTCGCCCGCGGACTTCGCGAGCTACCTGTCGGAGGACTCGAAGTTCTGGGTGCAGCTCGTCAAGCAGTCGGGCATCACCACCAACTGATGACCACGCGCGCGGAGCTTCGCAGTCGCGGCGAAGCCGTGCGCGCGCTCCTTTTCGGCGGCAAGGCCGCGACCGGCGCGCATCCGGACTTCGACGATCTCGTCCTCGAGACGACGTACGGCGCGATCTGGAGCAGGCCCGGGCTCGCGCTGCCCGATCGCATGGTGTGCACGCTCGCGGCGCTGTGCGCCGTGCAGCAGCTGCCGGCGCTTCGCCGCTATGCGGGCGCCGCGCTCGACCTGGGCCTGCCGCCGGAGGCGCCCTTCACCATCTCCACCCAGATCGGCATCTACGCGGGATTCGCCGCGAGCGAGTCGGCCATCGCCGCCGTGGACGAGGTGTACCGCGAACGCGGCGTCGCCTTGCCGCGCGCCGCTCGCGACGACGCGCCGCTCGAGCTGCTCGACGAGCGCGGCCGCGCGCTCATGGCCGCGCTGCACGGGGAGCGCGCGACGAAAGGCTACGCCGCGCCCGAGAACCCGTTCACCCATCGCCTGTACCCGATGACCATCCCCTACGGCTACGGCGAGATCTGGCAGCGGCCCGGGCTCGAGCTGCGCCAGCGCGCGATGGTCTCGCTCGCGGGCTTCACCGCGCTCAGGATGCCGGACCAGCTCAAGAAGTTCTGGCCGTCCGCGATGAACGTGGGCCTGACGCTCGACGAAGTGTGCGAAGCCGTGATCCAGACCGCGCCGTACAGCGGCTACGCGCCCGCGCTGAACGCGCTGCGATGGCTGAGCGAGGCGATGGCCGCGGCGTAGCGCCCGCCTTCAGTCCCCG
>JBGAIS010000056.1:0-21098 GCA_044225355.1 Casimicrobiaceae bacterium
CGTCGCAGGACACCGCCATCTCGCTCGCGGCGGGCTTTCCATGCGTTGCGCGCCTTCGCGCTGGGCGATTCCGGCCTCGCAACGCGCTTGTGGCCATAGCGTGAACACGCCCTCAATGGGGAGCCCATGAGCTCCGTCGCGGCACCCATGCCCGCGCCCGCGCGCCGGCGCGGGGTTCCGCTCGTGCACTGGCAGGAGCGGCTCGCGCAGGCGCTGCTGCTCCTGTGCTGCGTGATGCTCGCGGTGTTCCTGCTGGGGCCGCTCTTCGCGATCCTCGTCAAGAGCGTGCAGGACAAGAACGGCGAGTTCGTGGGTCTCCTGCAGTTCCGCGAATATTTCGCCACGCCTGCGCTGCAGCGGTCGATCTGGAACACGCTGTGGGTGTCGACCACGGTGACGTGCGTCACGGTGCCGCTCGCCTTCATGTATGCGTATGCGCTGACGCGCTCCTGCATGCGCGGCAAGATCGTCTTCCGCATGATCGCGCTCACCCCCATCCTCGCGCCGTCGCTCATGTCGGCCATCTCGTTCATCCAGTGGTTCGGCACGCAAGGCTTGCTGAAGGGTCTCCTCATGGGCGCGTCCGTGTATGGCCCCATCGGCATCATCCTGAGCTCGGTGTACGCGACTTTCCCGCACGCGCTGATGATCGTGCTGACCGCGCTCCTGCTGTCGGACGGCCGCCTGTACGAGGCCGCCGAGTCGTTGCGTACCCCCACGTGGCGCAAGTTCTTCACGATCACGCTGCCGGGAGCCAAGTACGGCCTCGTGAGCGCCGCCATGGTCGTCTTCTCTTACACCGTGAGCGACTTCGGCATTCCCAAGGTGATCGGCGGCAACTTCAACATCCTCGCCGTCGACATCTTCAAGCAGGTCATCGGCCTGCAGAATTTCAACAAGGGCGCCGTGGTGAGCCTCGTGCTGCTCCTGCCGGTGCTCGTGGCCTTCTTGGTCGACTGGTGGATGCAGGGGCGCCTGCACGCACAGTTCTCCGCGCGCGCGGTGCCTTACGCGCCCAAGCCCAAGCGCTGGTTCGACGGCGCGATGTTCCTCTACTGCTGCATCGTGGCGCTGTTCCTGCTGCTGGTGCTGGGCATGGCGGTGTACACGTCGTTCATCAAGCTGTGGCCGTACGACAAGTCGTTCAGCCTGCGCCACTACCAGTATGGACTCATCGATGCCGGCGTCATCAGCTCGTTCTTCAACAGCCTCAAGATGGCCTGCTTCACGGCGGTGTTCGGGACCATGTTCATCTTCGCCACCGCCTATCTCCTCGAGAAGACGCGCGCGCTGCCGTTCGCGAAGGGCGCCGTCCGCCTCCTGGCCGCGGTGCCCATGGCGGTGCCCGGCATGGTGCTGGGCCTGGGCTACATCCTCTTCTTCAACCACCCCGACAATCCGCTGCATTTCATCTACCAGACGATGACCATCCTCGTGCTGGCCACGGTGGTGCACTACTACACGTCGAGCCACCTCACCGCCGTCACCGCGCTGAAGGCGCTCGACAACGAGTTCGAGGCGGTCTCGGCGTCGCTCAAGGTGCCGTTCTACAAGACGTTCTTCCGGGTCACCGTGCCCGTGTGCCTGCCGGCGATCCTCGACATCGGCCGCTACCTGTTCGTCAACGCGATGGTGACCATCTCCGCCGTCGTGTTCCTCTACTCGCCGTCGACGCAGCTCGCCGCCGTCGCCATCCTCAACATGGACGAGGCGGGCGAGATCGGCGCCGCCGCGGCGATGGCCACGCTCATCGTCGCGTCTTCGACGGTGGTGTGCATCGTCTACGCGGTGGTCACGCGCTTCCTCCTGACGCGCACGCAGCAGTGGCGCAGCACCGGCCTCGCGTAAGCGCCGCACCTTTGGAGCTCTTCCCATGAGCAATCACGATCGCGATCCCATCCTCCTGACACCCGGTCCCCTCACGACGTCGCTGTCGACCAAGGCCGCCATGCTCCGCGACTGGGGCTCGTGGGACTCGAAGTTCAACGCCGTCACGGCGCGCGTGAGGCAGAAGCTCCTGGCGATCATCGACGGCGCGGACACCCACGTGTGCGTGCCGCTCCAGGGCAGCGGCACGTTCTCGGTCGAGGCCGCGGTCAACACCCTCGTGCCGCGCGACGGCCACGTCCTCGTCCTCGTCAACGGCGCGTACGGCAAGCGCATGGCGAAGCTCACGGGCATGATGGGCCGCAAGGTGTCCACGTTCGAGACGGCCGACGACGTCCCCACGATGGCCCGCGACGTCGAGCGGCTCCTCGCGCAGGACGCCACCATCACGCACGTGGGGCTCATCCACTGCGAGACCTCGACGGGCATCCTGAATCCGCTGGCCGAGATCGCGGCGGTGGTCAAGCGGGCGGGGCGTTCGCTGATCGTCGACGCCATGAGCTCGTTCGGTGCGCTGCCCATCGACGCGCGCACGATGCCCTTCGACGCGCTGATCGCGGCCTCGGGCAAATGCGTCGAGGGCCCGCCGGGCATGGGCTTCGTCTTCGTGCGCAAGGGCCTCCTCGAGCAGTGCGCGGGTCGCTCGACGTCGCTGGCGCTCGACCTCGCCGACCAGTACGCCTACATGGAGAAGACCACGCAGTGGCGGTTCACGCCGCCCACGCACGTCGTGGTGGCACTCGACGCCGCGCTCGACCAGTTCGCCGCGGAGGGCGGCCGCTCGGCCCGCCACGCGCGCTACGCGGCCAACTGCGCGGCGCTCGTCGAGGGCATGGCGAAGCTCGGCCTCAAGCCTTTCCTCGCCCCCGCGATCCAGGCGCCCATCATCGTGACGTTCCACGCGCCGCCCGACCCGCGCTACGCGTTCACCGACTTCTACGGCCGCGTGCGCGACAAGGGCTTCGTCCTCTACCCGGGCAAGCTCACGGAGGTCGAGACCTTTCGGGTGGGATGCATCGGAGCCATCGGCCCGGAGGAGATGCGCCAGGCGGTCAACGCCATCGGCGACACGCTGGCGGAGATGGGCGTAGCCGCAGCCCCTCCCCAAGCCGCGCGGCGCGCCGCCGCCTGAGGTTCCCGCCGCCGGCCCCGGGGAATTTTCCCGGGGGCGGTCCTGTTGGCCGCAACGACGCCGGCGACCCGGGTTGCGTTAGGATCGCCCTCCGGCGGCCGGATGTCGTCGTGGGGAAGCGCGGCACCGGCGCTCGCCGTCCACATCCACTCAGGAGAATGACAATGACAACTCGCCTCAAACTGCTTGCGGTCGCGCTTGCAACCGGCGCGCTGGTGACCGGAACGGCCTTTGCGGCCGACGTGAAGGTCTCCCTGTCGGGCGACAACGAGGTCCCGCCGGTCAAGACCGCCGCCAAGGGCAGCGGCACCATCGTGATCGGCGACGACGGCGCCGTGTCCGGCAGCGTCAGCACCACCGGCATGGCCGGCACCGCCGCGCACATCCACGAGGCCGCCGCGGGCGCGAACGGCCCGGTGATCGTCCCGTTCACCAAGGACGGCGACACCTACAAGGCGCCGGCGGGCGCCAAGCTCACCCCGGCGCAGCTCGCGTCTTTCAAGGCGGGCAACCTGTACTTCAACGTCCACAGCGCGGCCAACCCGGGCGGCGAGATCCGCGGGCAGCTCAAGTAACCCTTTCCTCCTCACATGGGGTGGGGCGCCATGCCTCGCCCCATGTCGTTTTGGATGGCGCTTTGGGCGGCGGCAGAGACGTCGCGGCGCCGCTGCAGCGGTAGCGCACCGCCTCTGACGTGCGGGATGGAAACCGCCGCGGGGCGCCGCCGGCTCGCAACGCGCCTAGCGTTCCAGCCTTCGCAGGCAATCGAGCGCGACGAGCGTCGCGTCCACGGTCATCTCGCCTGTCGCGAGAAGAGGCGGCAGGTCGACGATCCGCACCCGCCGATGCTCCACCGCCTCGCCGTCCTGGCTCGCGGGAACGAAGTCCGAGGGCAGCCACAAGTCGTGGGCGTGGATCGTCTCGTGCTGGAGGCCATCGCGGCCTTCGCGGAGCACGGTGAGCGTGCCCGCGAGCCGCGCGTTGCGCGCGATCTCCGGCGCGATGCCCGCTTCCTCCCACGACTCCTTCAGCACCGTCTGCGCGACGGTCGCCCCCGACGCGATGCCGCCCCCGACGAGGTTGTCGAGCATGCCGGGGTCGATCGCCTTGTGCGGACTGCGCCGCGCGATCCACATCGAGGTGTCCTCGTCGCGGACGAGCCCGTTGACGTGCGCCGCGTGGGTGTGGACGCCGAAGTATCGCGCCGCCGCGCGCTCGATCTCGAACCAGGGCGTCGCGCCGAGCGTGAGCGCCACGGCGTAAAGCTCGTCGCGCCAGGCGCTGAGCGCGCCTTCGCGGGCGAGCTGCGCCGTCACGGGGACGAGGGCGGCGCTGCGCGCGGCAGCGGTGGCGAGTCCTTCAGCGAACGAGAGCGCACCAGGCGATGCGACGAACACGCCGTCGAAGCGCGCGAGCCGCGCGGCGCGGTCGGGATGCGTGCGGCCGACGACGGTGTCGCCGACGGTGATGGGGACGAGCGGGCCGGCCGGTGGCGCGAGAAGCGCGGCGAGACGCTGTTCGACGCGCGCCAGTGCCTGCATGATGTCCATCGGATGAGCTAACCTTCGGGCCGCGCCGACGGTGACAAAAAAGGAGGCGCGTGCCGGCCTGTCCGGTTCGGCGTGGAGTTAGGCCACTGCTGCTTCATTGACGAAATGAACGCTTGGCTCTGACGCGCGCGCGCAATGCTCTCAGGCTTGTCTTAGGACGCTCAGTCCAGGCGATTTCGGCGCCATCCGCGAGTTCTTCATAGATAGGGACCAGTTCCGTTACGCCCAAGTATTCCCACCGGACCCGTTCCCCGTTTGGGCCGCCGTTGTACGGCCTAGCGTTCGACTTCCCGATGCGCTCGACTTTGGCATAGGCACCCTCTAACGTTCCAGCCTTGACGATTACTGTGTTTTCCCAGGACAGGAATCGCTTGTCCGGATTGTTCAGTTCCTGCGAGTCGAGTTCGACAAACCTCAGAAGATAGGATGCGAGATACCAACCGACAGGCGAGATATTTCTATCGTATGCCATGGTTTCGGCGCGTGGCGCGGTCTAACGAGGCATTATGCGCCGGCGACGCGCCCCGGCACTCGCGTAAAATCGCCCCATGATCCTCGATGGCAAGGCGGTAGCGCAGCAGGTCACGGACGAGGTCCGGGATGCGGTGGCGCAATACGTGGCCCAGGGCCGCGAAGCCCCCGGCCTCGCCGTGGTGCTCGTGGGCGAGAACGCGGCCTCGCAGGTCTACGTGCGCAACAAGCGCCGCACGACCGAGGCGGTGGGCATGCGGTCGTTCGCGCACGACCTGCCGGCGAGCGCCAGCGAGGCCGATCTCCTCGCGCTCGTCGATCGGCTCAATGCCGATCCCGCGGTGAACGGCATCCTCGTACAGCTGCCATTACCGAGGCACATCGACGCCGAGAAAGTGACGGAGCGCATCGACCCCCGCAAAGACGTCGACGGCTTCCATCCGTACAACATCGGGCGCCTCGTGCTCAAGATGCCGGTGCTGCGGCCATGCACGCCGTGGGGGTGCATGCGGCTCCTGAAGGAGACGGGCGAGGATCTCGCGGGCAAGCACGCGGTGGTCATCGGGCAGTCGAACATCGTCGGTCGACCGATGGCGCTCGAGCTCCTCATGGCGCGCTGCACGGTCACCATCTGCCACTCGGCGACGCGCGACCTTCCGGGCCTCGTGCGCCAGGCCGACATCGTGGTCGCGGGCGTCGGCAAGCCGAGGTTCGTGCAGGGCGACTGGATCAAGCCGGGCGCGATCGTGATCGACGTCGGCATCAACCGCCTGCCCGACGGCAAGCTCGTGGGCGACGTGGATTTCGATGCCGCGAAGGACGCCGCGAGCTGGATCACGCCGGTGCCGGGCGGCGTGGGGCCCATGACCATCGCGACGCTCCTCGCCAACACGCTCGCGGCCGCGCGCTGGCAGCAGGGCGTCTAGAGCAACGCCTCCAAAAGGTGTCCGTGGAGACGCGGGACGATGCGACACCGGAGCTGCGCCCCTTGCAGCCGAAACGGCAAAGGCATCAGCAGGCGGCCGCGTTCGTAGCGGCCTTCACGGCGGCCGCAGGCAGTGGCGGCAAGAACGAGCGTCGTGCCTTCGGTCGCGCGCGGCCTCGCGCTGCACCGGGGCGCCCAGGCGCTACGCGCTTCGCAGGTGCCAGGCCTTCGGCCGCGTGAACGCCGTGATGCCATAGGTCGATAGCGTCAGGCCCATGCCCGAGTGCTTGACGCCCGACCACGGCAGGCGCGGGCTCACGCGGTCGCAGCAGTTCCAGTAGACCGTTCCCGCGTCGACGCGCTTCAGGATCTTCTTCGCGCGCTTCTCGTCGCGGCAGTACACGCCCGCGGTGAGGCCGTACTCGGTGTCGTTCATGAGGTCGACGGCCGCGTCGTCGTCGGCCACGGCCTGCAGGCCGATGATGGGTCCGAAGGACTCGTCGCGCATCACGAGCATGGAATGATCGGCGTCGGCGAGCACGGTGGGCGCGAACCAGTGCCCCTTGCCCTTGATCGGCGCGCCGCCCGTGAGCAGGCGCGCGCCCTTTTTCTTCGCGTCCGCCACCTGCTTCTGCAGCACGGCGAGCTGCGGCTTGCGCGTGATGGCGCCGATGTACGTGGCCTCGTCGAGCGGGTCGCCGACCTTGTAGCCCTTCACCTCGGCGACGAACGCGGCGACGAAGTCGTCGTAGATCCTCTCGTTGACGTAGATGCGCTCCACCGAGCAGCACGACTGCCCGGTGTTGTAGAACGCGCCGTCCGCGATGCCCGCGGCGGCGGCCTTCACGTCGACGTCGTCGGTGACGTAGATGGGGTCCTTGCCGCCGAGCTCGAGCTGTGTCTTGATCATGCGGCGGCCCGTGCTCGCGGCGATCTTGGCGCCCGTCGCGTACGAGCCCGTGAAGAACACGCCATCGACCGGCATGCGCAAGAGGGCGCTTCCCGTCTTGCCGTCGCCGACGACCGTGACGAACACGTCGTCGGGGATGCCCGCGGCGTGCAGCATGTCTGCGATGTGCATGCCGGTCATGGTGGCGAACTCCGACGGCTTGTACAGGATCGCGTTGCCGGCCGCGAGCGCCGGCACGAAGACGTTGCCGCCCACGAAGTACGGGTAGTTCCAGGCCGAGATGTTCGCGATGACGCCGAGCGGATCGTGCGCGATGCGCTCCTCCATGCCGTTCGCGGCGTCGGCCAGCACCTTCTCGTCGCGCAGCGCGCGCTCGGTCTCGGCGAGGAAGAAATCGATGCGCCCCGTGAGCCCGTTGATCTCGTTGCGCGACTGGCGGATGGGCTTGCCCACCTCGAGCGTGAGCGTGCGCGCGAGCTCGGCCTGGCGCTCGACCAGGAGCGCGCGGAACTTCGCGATGGCGGCAAGCCGCTTGCGAACGGGCGTGGCCGCCCAGCGCGGTTGCGCCGCGCGGGCGCGCTCGTACTTCTCGCGCACGGCCTTCGCGTTGTCGGCCACGACGTCGATGAGGGTAGCGCCGGTGGCGGGATTGATGATCTTCATAGGGCGTAGGCAGCGGACTTGTGGCGCGAGGCGGTCGACAGGAAATCGTCGAGGAGGGGCGTGTCGTCGATGAACGTCGCGTCGTCGTGCGGGTGGAACTCCGGATGCCACTGGACGCCGAACATGTACGACGGGCCGGTCCAGCGGATGGCCTCGACGATGCGGTCGGGCTCGGACCACGCCTCGACCACGAGGTCACGGCCGAGGTCCTTCACGGCCTGGTGGTGCACGGAGTTGGTCTTCGCGATCGCAACGCCCGGGTAGAGCGCCGCGAGGCCGCTGCCCGGAACGATCGAGGTGGCGTGGCAATTCTTCTCGTAGAGGGACTGCATGCGATGGCGAAGGGCGCCGGGCCGCTGCGTGGGGATGTCCTGCAGCAGCGTGCCGCCCATCGCGACGTTGATGACCTGCGCGCCGCGGCACACGCCGAGCACCGGCTTGCCGGTGTCGACGAACGCGCGCAGCAGCGCGATCTCGTAGTCGTCGCGGATGCGGTCGCCGCTCCACGCGGGCTTCATCGGCGTCTCCCCATAGCTCGTGGGCGAGACGTCGGCGCCGCCCATGAGGAGAAGGGCGTCGAGCTCGCTCGCGTAGTCGCCGACGGTGACGCCGCTTCGCGGGCGGCGCGTGCCGCCGTCGGGGGACGGCACCATGAACGCGAGCACGTCGCGCTGCATGAGCCAGTGCGCGACGTTCTGCTCGATGTACTGCAGCGTCATGCCCTGGAAGATCGCGCGCGGCTCCGTCGGATGCATGAACGACGCGGAGATGCCGACTTTCAGCATGGCGGGGCGGTCACAGCGCCGCGGCGAAGAGCTTCTCGAAATCGGCGGCCGTGCACTTGCGCGGGTTGGTCTGGTGGCAGATGTCCGCGGTGGCGATCTCCACGAGGCGCGGGATGTCGCCTTTGACCACCGCGCGCGGCGCGCAGTAGTCGGAGAGCTTCGCGGGAATTCCGAGCGTCGCCTTGAGCTGCCCGAGCCACGCGATGAACGCGAGCGCACGGGCTTCCGCGCTGCCGTGGTCGCCGTCCTTCACTCGCGCGACGTGCGCGAGCTCGGCGAGCTTGTCCGTGGCGGCGGGCAGGTTGAAGCGCATCACGTGGTCGATCATGATGCCGTTGGCGAGGCCGTGGTGGAGATCGGCGACGGTCGACAGCGCATGCGCGCACGAGTGGACCGCGCCCAGGTCCTTCTGGAACGCGATGGCGCCCATCATCGAGCTCATGAGCATGTCCGATCGCGCCGCGATGTCGTGGCCGTTCGCGACCGCGACGGGCAGCGCGCGTGCCGCGATGCGCACGCCCTCGAGCGCGATGCCGTCGCACAGCGGATGGTAGGCCGGCGAGAGGTACGACTCCACGTTGTGCGTCAGCGCGTCCATGCCCGTGGCGGCGGTGATGAACGAGGGCAGGTCGACGGTGAGCTCGGGGTCGGCGAACACGGCCTTGGCGAGGAGCAGCGGCGAGAAGACGATCTTCTTGACGTGCGTGACGTCGTCGGAGATGACCGACGAGCGCCCGACCTCGGATCCCGTGCCGGCGGTGGTGGGCAGCGCCACCCAGTACGGCACGGGCTTGTCCATCGGACGCACCTGCGGGTGATCCCACGCGTACTCGAGGATGTCGCCCTCGTGGTGCGCCATGAGCGCGATGGCCTTCGCGACGTCGAGCGCGGCGCCGCCCCCCACGCCGATCACGGCATCGGCGCGATGCGCCGCGTACGCGGCGGCCCCGTCCATCACCTGCGAGCGCACCGGGTTGCCCGAGATGCCCGAGAACACCGCGACGTCGAGGCCGGGAAGCTCGGCGACGAGCTTCGGCAGGAGCGGCAGCGCGGCGATGCCGCGGTCCGTGACGAGGAGCGGCCGCGCGATGCCCTGGGCCTTGAGGTGGTCCGAGACGAGCTTGCGCGCGCCGGGTCCGAAATGGATGGTCGTGGGGAAGGCGAATTTCTCGATGGCCATGGCGATGCGGTCAGATGATCTCGAAGTAGCGCTTCAATTCCCAATCGGTGACGCCGTCGAGCCACTGCCGCCATTCCCATTCGCGGGTGGCGGCGAAGTGATCGACGAAGTCGTCGCCGAACCAGTCGCGGGCGGCCTCCGATTCCTTGAACGCGCGCGTCGTCTCGATGAGCGTGCGCGGCGCGCGCGGGACGTTCTCGCCGCCCTGGTTGGTGCCCGTGATGGGCTTGGCGGTGAGCTTCAGGCCCTTCTCGACGCCGTGCATCCCGGCCGCGATGACCGCCGCCATTGCGAGGTAGGGATTCACGTCCGCGCCGGGGCAGCGCGTCTCGAGGCGCGTGGACTTGGCCGATCCCGGGATCACGCGGAAGCTCGCGGTGCGATTGTCGACGCCCCACGTGGGCTTGACCGGCGCCCAGAACCCGTCGACCAGCCGCTTGTAGCTGTTGATCGTGGGCCAGAACATGGGCGCGAACTGCATCGCCACGGACACCTGCCCCGCGAGGTAGCTCTCGAAGAGCTTGCTCATCCCGTGCGCGCCCTTGGCGTCGTGGAAGAGGTTCTTCCGGCCGTCGGACAGCGACTGGTGGATGTGCCCGGAGCACCCGGGATACTGCGCGCTCCACTTGGCCATGAAGCTCGGCATGATGCCGAAGCGCGAGCCGATCTCCTTCGCGCCCGTCTTGAAGAGGACCGCGCGGTCGGCCTGCTCGAGCGCCTCGGAGAAGAGGATGGCGGCTTCGTAGACGCCGGGGCCTGTCTCCGTGTGCAGGCCCTCGATGGGCACGCCGAACGCGCCCATGTCGTCGAAGAGCGCCTCGAAGAACGGCCGCTGGGCGTTGGCGCGCAGGAGCGAGTAGCCGAACATGCCCGGCGTGATGGGCTCGGGCGCGACGCCTTGCTTCGCGGCCCACGATTGCGGGGTCTCCGCGAAGTTGAACCACTCGAACTCCATGCCGCACATGGGCGTGTAGCCCGCGAGCTTCGCGCGCGCGAGGACCCGCTTCAGCACCTGTCGCGGACAGATCGGCAGCGGCTCCTCCTTGCCGTTGCGCGTCTGCACGAAGTCGCCCAGGAAGAACGGCACGCCGTCGTCCCACGGCACGGTGCGATGCGTGCCGAGGTCGATGCGCGCGATCGCGTCGGGGAAGCCCTTGTGCCAGCCGGTGAGCGACGTGTTGTCGTAGCAGACGTCCTGCGAGTCCCATCCGAACACGACGTCGCAAAAGCCGAAGCCGCCTTCGGCGGCGGACTCGAACTTGTCCTTGTGGATGTACTTGCCGCGAAGGACGCCGTCGATGTCGGCGACCGCGACCTTGACGCGCGTGCCCGGCGCCTTGCGGACGGCGTCCAGGACCTTCGCGGTGTTCACCGGCATGGGCATTCGCTCTCCCTAAAGCGCTGCGTGGCTCGCTGCCGGCGCATTCTAGCAGCCGCCCCGGCGTGGCATGATCGCGCGATGACCCCGACGCACGCGCCGCCGCACGTCTCGACGGGCGGCGCGCTTGCCGCGTGCCATGCCGCGGTGGCGCTCTTCGGATTCGCCGGGCTCTTCGGCAAGTGGATCGCGTGGGACCCGGTGTCGATCGTCCTCGGCCGCACCGCGGTGGCGGCGCTGGTCCTGGCAGTCGTGGTGCGCCTGCGGCTGGGGACGCTCCGCGCGCCCCACCTCGGCATGATCCCCAACGGCGTGATCCTGGCCATCCACTGGGTGGCGTTCTTCGCGTCGATCCAGGTGTCGACGGTTGCGATCGGCCTCCTGGGCTACGCGAGCTTTCCCCTGTTCGTTCCGGTCCTCGAGCGCGCGATGCTCGGCATCCCGGTGACGGCCCGCAAGCTCGGCGCGGCCGCGCTGGTGGCCCTCGGCCTCGTCCTCCTCGTGCCGGAGCTTTCGTGGCACAGCCACACGGTGCGCGGGCTCGCGTGGGGCGTGCTGTCGGGATTCATGTTCGCGCTCATGACGGTGCGCACGCGCAAGGTGGCGGCGGATCGCTGGTCGTCGGAGCTCGCGCTGTGGCAGAACGCCGTGGCCGCGGCGTGCGTGCTCCCCATCGTGTTGTGGCAGGGCGGGGTCGGAGGCGTGATCGACGCGGGCGAGATCGGCAAGGTCCTGCTGCTCGGCATTTTCTGCACGGCGCTCGCGCACACGCTGTACACGGCGAGCCTCGTGCGGCTGCCGGCGTCGACGGTGGCGGTGTGCGCGGCGCTCGAGCCCGTCTACGGCATTGCGCTTGCGCGCGTGCTGCTGGGCGAGGTGCCGGACGCGCGGACGTGGGCCGGCGCCGCGCTTCTCGTCGTCGCGGCGCTGGTGGCGTCGCGGCGGGCGGGGGTCCTGCCGTGACGAGCGCCGGATTCGTCGGGCTTCGCGACGATCGCGTGGCGCGAAGGCTCGCCCGGGCGGGTTGGCGCGTGGTGGCGTGCGACGACCACGCCGCGCCGGAGGCGATGGCGCCGTCGATCGTCCGCGTGGCCCATGCCGTGGCCGTCGCGAAGGCGCTGGCCGATCCGCCGCGGGTCGTCTGGATCGACCTGCCCACGGGCTTTCGCGTGGAGCTCGCGATCCAGGACGTGTGGCCGGAGATGGGACCGGGCGACATCGTGGTGGGCGCCGATGCGGGCACGGCAGGCGACGGCGCACGCCGGGCGGCGTCGCTCGCGTCCGCCCGGATGCACTTCGTCGATTGCTTCGTGAGCGACGACCTCGCGCTCACGGTGGGCGGCAGCGACGACGCGATCGCCCGCCTGGCGCCCCTCCTCGACCTCGCGGGTCCCTGGACGCACGCGGGCCCGCCGGGATCGGGTTACCATGCGGCCCTTCGTGGCCGACGGGAAGGTACGACGCGGTGATCCTCGTTCTGATGGGCGTATGCGGATGCGGGAAGTCGACGGTGGGCGAGGCGCTCGCCGCGTCGCTCGGATGCCGCTTCCTCGACGCCGACGATTTCCATCCGCCGCAGAACGTGGCCAAGATGGCCGCGGGCGAGCCGCTCACGGACGCGGATCGCTGGCCGTGGCTCGATCGCATGGCGGACGAGCTGCGGCAGATCCTCGCGCGTGGCGAGCACGCGGTGCTCGCGTGCTCCGCGCTCAAGGAGGCGTACCGCGCGAGGCTCAAGCGCGCGGGCGACGTGCGCATCGTGTACCTCAAGGGCGACCAGGCGACCATCGCCGCGCGCCTTGCGTCGCGAAAGCATCGCTACATGCCGGCGTCGCTCCTCCCGTCGCAGTTCGCGGCGCTCGAGGAGCCCGCCGACGCGCTCGTGGTCGACATTCGCGAGCCGGTCGAGGCGCAGGTCGCGGCCATTCGCGACGCCTTCGCCCTGTCGGCATGAGCGGCGGACCGGGCAAGTACCGGCCGGCAACGCTGGCGGGGCGGCTCGGCCGCGATCCGCGCAAATGGCTCGGCGCCGTGAGCACGCCGGTCGTGCGCGCGTCCACCATCCTGTTCCCGACCGTCCGTGAGCTCCGCCTCGCCGATTCGGGCAAGCATCCGGGCCTGACGTACGGCCTGCACGGCCTGCCCACGGTGACGGACTTCCAGGACGCGATGGCCGCGCTCGAGGGCGGCTTCGCGGCGCTGGCGGTGCCGTCGGGGCTCACCGCGACGACGTTGCCGCTCCTGGCGCTCCTCGAGCTCGGCGACCACGCGCTCGTGCTCGACGCGGTGTACGGGCCGACGCGCCGCTTCTGCGACATCCACCTGCGCCGTCTCGGTGGAGGTGACGTACTACGACTCCTGGGTGCCGGCATCGAGAAGCTGTTCCGGCCGAATACGAAGCTCGTGTTCCTCAGTCGCCGGATCGCTCACGTTCGAGGTGCAGGACGTGCCCGCGATCTGCGCGGTCGCGCACGCGCGGGGCGCTGGCGGTGATCGACAACACGTGGGCGACGCCGCTCGGGTTCCGGGCGTTCGACCACGGCGTCGACGTCTCGGTGCACGCCGCGACCAAGTACATCGGAGGGCACTCGGACGTGCTCTTGGGCGCCATCGTCGCGAGCGAGGCCGCGCACGGGCCGCTCTTCCGGTTGTGGACCGACATGGGCATCGCCGCGTCGACGGACGACTGCTTCCTCGGGCTTCGCGGCTTGCGCACGCTTCCCGCGCGCCTCGATCGGCAGCAGGCGAGCGCCATCCGTATCGCGCAATGGCTGCGCGAGCGGCCCGAGGTCAAGGAAGTGCTGTATCCCGCGCTGCCCGGCGCCCGCGGGCACGAGCTCTGGAAGCGCGACTTCAAGGGCGCGTCGTCGCTCTTCGGCGTCGTGCTGAACCCCGCGACCCCGGCGTCGATCGAGGCCATGCTCGACGGCCTCGAGCTCTTCTCGATGGGCTTCAGCTGGGGCGGCTTCGAGAGCCTCATCCTGCCGACCATGCCGGAGGTCAAGCGCACCGTCACGACCTGGAATCCCGGCGGCCCCTGCTTGCGCCTCGCCATCGGCCTCGAGGACCCCGACGACCTGATCGACGACCTCGAGCGCGGCCTCGCCCGCCTGCAGCGAATCAGGTAGGTCGGAGTCGACTCGATTACGTCGACTGCGACCCTGCCTATTCGGGTTCGCCCAGGTACACGGCTTGCACGCGCGGATTCGCGCGCACTTCGGCGGGCGAGCCGTGGGCGATGATGCGGCCGTGGTCGAGGACGAGCACGCGATCGGCGAAGGCGAACACGACGTCCATGTCGTGCTCGGTGAAGAGCACCGCGATGCGCTCGCGCTCCGCGAGGTCCTTCGCGACCTGCATGAGGCGCGTGCGCGACCGCGCTTCCATGCCGGCCGTGGGCTCGTCCATGAGGAGCAGGCGAGGGCGTCCCGCGAGCGCGAGGGCCAGCTCGACGCGCTTCGCGTTGCCGTAGGCGAGCGTCGCGCAGTGCTCGTCCGCGAGGTCCGCGCAATCGACGCTCGCGAGGAGCGCGTCGACCGTCGACTCGGGAAACGACGACGCGAGCGTGGTCGATTTCGCGGCGAGCCCGGCGTGCGCCAGGAGCGCGGTGCGTACGTTCTCGCGCACCGTCATCGAGGCGAACGTCGCGGCGACCTGGAACGTCCGGCCCACGCCCATGCGCGCGATGGCCTGGGGCGAGAGGCCGTCGATGCGCGCCTGCCCGAGCAGCACGCGACCCGCGTCCGGCCGGAGCTGCCCGTTGACGCAGTTGAAGCACGTCGACTTGCCCGCGCCGTTGGGCCCGATGAGCGCGACGAGCTCGCTCGCGGCCACCTCGAACGACACGCCGTCCACCGCGCGCACGCCGCCGAAGACCTTGACGAGATCCTCGACGCGAAGCGTGGCCGCGCTCATCGCGTGACCCTCGCGAGCGCGCCGCCGATGCCCATCGGGAAGACGAGCACGATGACGAGGATGAGGGCGCCGAGCGCCGCGCGCCAGTACTCCGTGGCCTCGCGCGCGTCGGCGAGCCAGGTGAACACGCCGGCGCCGATCAGCGGCCCGAACATCGCGTTGAGCCCCCCCAGCAGCACCATGACGAGCGCGTCGACCGAGCGCGGGATGGCGAGCGTCTCGGGCGAGATGCTGCCCTTCGAGAACGCGAAGAGGCCTCCGGCGAGCCCCGCGAACATCCCCGCCATGGCGAACGCGCGCCACTGCGTGCGCAGGACGTCGATGCCGACGGCGGACGCGCGCAGCGGCGAGTCCCGCGACGCGCGCAGGGCGAACCCGAAGGGCGAGCGCGTGACGCGCACGAGCGCCGCCCACCCGAGGACCACGACGACGAGCGCCATCGCGTAGTAATGCGACCGCGCCGCGAGGATCTCGGGAGGCCAGACGCCGACGAGCCCGTTGCTGCCGCCGGTGACGGCGTCCCATTGGAAAGCGATCGACCACACGATCTGCGCGAACGCGAGCGTGAGCATCGCGAGGTACACCCCCGACAGCCGCACGCAGAACCATCCGAAGGCGATCGCCGCGACCAGCCCGCCCACCGGGGCCAGCGCCAGCGCGAGCGGCATCGGCGCGCCGGCCTTGAACGCGATCGCCGCGGCGTACGCCCCCACTCCGAAGTACGCCGCGTGGCCGAACGACGTCATGCCGCCCGTGCCGAGGAGGAACTGGAGGCTCGCGGCGAAGAGCGCGGCCACGACGATGTCGGTGGCGAGCACGCTCGCGTACTCGTCGCCCGCCACCGGCACGGCCGCGAGCAGCAGTACCAGCACGCCCGCGATCCACGCTTCGCGCCGCCCGGGGGCGCGCACGAGCTCACGCTGCTCGGCAAGCGGGGTGGTCGTCGGCATCGCGGCGGGCTTGCCGAGCAGTCCATGGGGCTTCAGCGCGAGCACCACGGCCATGACGACGAATTCCGCCACCAGCGTCAGCTTGGGAAACGCGAGCGTGATCCCGAGGACGTCGACGTCGCCGAGCGCGATGCACATCGCCTTCGCGAGTGAGATGAGGACCGCCGCGAGGAACGCGCCGGGAATGGAACCGAGGCCGCCGACGACGGTGACGACGAAGGCATCCGCGACCGTCGGCAGGTCCATGGCGAGGCTCGCGGGCTCGCGCGGAAGCTGCAGCGCGCCCGCGAGCCCCGCGAGGAACGCGCCGAGCGCGAACACGGCCGTGAAGAGCCGCGCCTCGTCGATGCCCAGCGCCGCGGTGAGCGTGCGGTTCTCGCTCGCGGCGCGGATGAGGACGCCGAAGCGGGTGCGCGTGACGAGCAGCGTGAGCACGACGAGCACGATCGGCCCCACCGCCATGAGGAAGAGGTCGTATTGGAACGTACTGGGCGTCACCACGTCGCGCAGGATCGGTCGGCGAACGTCGCGAGCACCGCGTCGCGCACGATGAGAACGACGCCGAACGTCGCGGCATTGCTGCAGGAGCTCGCGCCGTACAGCCGCCGAGGAGTCGCTCCATGAGCGCGCCGACGAGGGCCACTGCCAGCGCCGAGGCGAGCACGCCCAGCCGCCGCGTCCCAGCATGCCCGCGAGGAGCTCGCCCAGGCCGTACAGGAAGTACGCCCAGCATGTAGAGCGAGCCGTGCGCGAAGTTGACGATGCGCGTGACACCGAAGATGAGCGTCAGGCCGGCCGACACGAGGAACAGCGCCGATGCCGACGACAGCCCGTTCGTGACTTGCAGGAGGAACGAGGCGAGGCTCACGTCGAGGTGAGCGCGTCAGTGGTGCCATCACTGCGTTCGCGCTCCGACCTACGAGCGACGCGCTCGGCCAGCTCCTTGCGCACGAACGCGCCGAACTGGTCGGGCGTGAACGTCGACGGCTCGTAGCCGCGCGCGAGGAGCTCGCGGTCGCGGAACTCGCGCTCGGCGAGGATCGCCATGACGTCGCGATGAATGCGCTCGACGACCGCGCGAGGCGTCGCGGCGGGCGCGAAGAGCCCGAACCACACGTAGTACTCGAACGCCTCGTATCCCAGCTCGCGCATCGTCGGCACGTCCGGCATGTCAGGCGAGCGCGAGGGCGCCGCGATGGCCAGCGCGCGGGCGCGGCCCGCCTCGACGAGCGGGCGCGAACACGCTCGACCACGCGATCATCGCCTCGCCCGACGCGACGGCCGCGATCGCCTGCGTGAAGCCCTTGTACGGCACCTGCAGGAAGCGCGTGCCCGTGCGCCGCTGCAGGAGCTCAGAGGAGGTGCGCGGAGCTGCCGTTGCCGAATGACGCGTAGGTCACGGCGTCCGGATGCGCCCGCGCGTAGTCGACAATCCGCCAGCGTGCGCACGCCGAGCGACTCGTTGACCGCGAGGAGCTGCGTAAGCGTCGCGACCTGCGCGACCGGCGCGAAATCGCGCTGCGGATCGTAGGGCAGGGTGGCATACAGGTGCGGGTTGACCGTGAACGCCGAGTCCGACGCGAGCAGCAGCGTGTAGCCGTCGGGGGCCGCGCGCGCGACGGCTTCGCTGCCGATGATCGAGTTCGCGCCAGGCTTGTTCTCGACCACGACGGCCTCGCCCCAGCGCGCGGCGAGGCGATCGGCGATCGAGCGCGACACGAGGTCGAGGCCGCTGCCGGGCGGCGAAGGCACGACGATGCGCACGGGACGCGCCGGCCAGCGCTCGGCTTGCGCGAGCACCGGCGCGGCCGCGATCGCGAGCATCGCGGCGGCGGCCACGGCCGCGATCGCGACGGGGCGCAAGGTCGCGCTCGCCACGCGCGGCGGTCTTACTTTTGGGGCCGCAGCGTGCGCACCACGCTGTCGCTCGGCTGGTAGTCCTTGCCGTCGGCGTACTTCCAATCGACCATCACGCCCTTGCCGTCCTTGACCGCGGTGCGGCCCACGTACGCGCCCATCGTCGACTGGTGATCGATGGCGCGGAAGGTCACGTTGCCGAAGGGCGACATGAACGAGAGCCCGGCAAGCGCGCCCACGATCTTCTCGGGATCGGTCGAGCCCGCCTTGCGAATGGCCGCGGCGGCTGCGATCACCGAGCTGTAGCCGACGACCGAGCCGAGCCGCGGGTAGTCGTTGAACCTGGCCTGGTAGGCCTTGAGGAACTTCTGGTGCTCGGGCGTCCCGACCGAGTACCACGGGTAGCCCGTGACGTACCAGCCCACCGGCGCCTCGTCCTTGAGCGGGTCGAGGTACTCGGGCTCGCCGCCCAGGAGGTTGAACACCGGCCGGTCCTTGAAGAGGCCGCGAAGCTGGCCTTCGCGCACGAACCGCGCGAGATCGGGGCCGAAGAGCGACGAGAAGATCGCGTCCGGCTGCGCGTCGGCCAGCGCCTGCACGACCGGGCCGGGGTCGATCTTGCCGAGCGGCACGGCGATCTCGATGAACTCGAGGCCGCCCGACTGCAGCACGTTCATCTGCCGCTTGAACGCCGCGGTGGCCGACTGTCCGTACTCGTAGTTGGGATACACGATGGCCCAGCGCTTCTTGCCGAGCTTCGCGGCCTCGGGCACCAGCATGGCGGTCTGCATGAACGTGGAGGCGCGCAGGCGATACGTGTACTTGTTGCCGTTGTCCCACACGATCTTGTCGGTAAGGGGCTCGGAGGCCAGGAACGGGACCTTGCGCTGGCTCGCGTAATCCGCCACCGCGAGCCCGACGTTCGACGCGAACGTGCCGAGCAGCATGGTCACCTTCTCGCGCGACACGAGCTCCTCCGCGACGCGCACGGCGTCGCCCGGCGTGCCGTTGTCGTCGCGGACGACGATCTCGATCTTGCGGCCGAGCACGCCGCCGGAATCGTTGACCTCGGCCACGGCCAGGTCCATGCCCTTCTTGTACGGCTCCAGGAAGGCGGGGAAGACCTTGTAGCTGTTGAGCTCGCCGAGCTTGATGGGCTGCGCGGCGGCGGGAAGCGCGGCAGCGAGGGCAAGGACGGCGAGGGCGGTGCGGACGGCGGTCATGCGGTCTCCATCGACGTGGCGAAGGGGGCGAAAACGCCCGGCGCGTGCGAAGCGTTGACGCCCATTATCGTCTAACGATATGCCCCGGCCGCCTGAAGGCGCTTCGCCGGACGGGTAAAATGGAGGGCTTTTGCGCCTTTCCCACCCCGGATGTCGCCACCACTTTCGCTCGCCCACGGTATCACGTTCGACGACCTGTACTCGGTCGCGGGCGCGCGGCGCATCGACGCGCAATTCGTCGCGCACCTCCTCGCGGGGGACGCGGCACTCGCGGCGCGCCTTGCCGAGGCCCGTGCGGCGCCGGATGCGCTCGACCGCAAGGCGGAGTCTGAGCTCCTCATCGCCCTCGCGCCGCATGTCGAGGACTTCGTGGCCGGCCTCTTCGGCATCGAGCCCGAGGTGCGCGCGCTCGAGGCCCGCCACCACGAGCTCGCGCCCGTGTTCGCGATCAAGCGCCTCTTCGTCCAGCGCAAGGCCATGAACGCGCACAAGGCGGACGAGGCCGCGTCGTTCGACGGCCCCGCGCTGCGCGACGCGCTGGAGGCCGCCATGGGCCAGTCGTTCTCGGAGCTCGGGTTCGCGCAGGCGGTGACGCGCTGGCAGGCCGACGAGCCCGCGCACGGCGACGACCTGGCGCTCGCCATGCGCTACGCCGCGTGGGCGTCGCATACGCCCGCAGGCCGCACCGCGCATCGCGGCGGCGTGCTCTTCCGCGCGCCGCGCAAGCTCGACTTCATGAAGCTCGTGCCCATCGAGGCCGAGACGCGCCACGGCGTGCCGGCGTGGAAGCTCGACTCGCACCACGAGCTCCGCCAGCGCGACGGCTTCGCGCTCACGGACGCCGGGACCGACCTCGCCGGCGCGCTCGACCAGGCGCACTACTGCATCTGGTGCCACGAGCAAGGCAAGGACTCGTGCGCACGCGGCCTGCCCGAGAAGAAGGCGCAGCCGGGCGAGATCCCGTTCAAGAAGTCGCCCTTCAACGTGACGCTCGCCGGCTGCCCGCTCGAGGAGCGCATCTCCGAGTTCCACAAGCTCCGGGCCGAGGGCTGGCCCGTGGGCGCGCTCGCGATGGTGTGCATCGACAACCCCATGGCGGCGGCCACGGGGCATCGCATCTGCAACGACTGCATGAAGTCGTGCATCTACCAGAAGACCGATCCCGTCGACATCCCGCAGTCGGAGACGCGCCTCCTGAAGGACGTGCTCGCGTTGCCGTGGGGCTTCGAGGTCTACTCGCTCTTCACGCGCTGGAACCCGCTCAACCTGCGCAAGCCCGTCCCCGCGGAGCCCACGGGCAAGCGCGTGCTCGTCGTGGGGATGGGGCCCGCCGGCTTCACGCTCTCGCACTACCTTGTCAACGACGGCCACACCGTCGTGGCCATCGACGGCCTCAAGATCGAGCCGCTGGACGCATCGCTCGCCGGCATCACGCTGCGCGGCGAGCGCGTGCCTTTCGCGCCCATCCGCGACGCCGCCTCGCTCGTGGAGCCGCTCGACGACCGCCTCATGGCGGGCTTCGGCGGCGTCGCCGAGTACGGCATCACCGTCCGCTGGGACAAGAATTTCCTGAAGGTCATCCGCCTGCTCCTCGAGCGGCGCGAGCGCTTCGCGCTGTACGGCGGCGTCCGTTTCGGCGGCACGATGGACGACGAAGGCGCGTTCGCGATGGGCTTCGACCACATCGCGCTCGCCACCGGCGCGGGCAAGCCGACGGTGCTGGAGCTTCCCAACGCACTCGCCAACGGCGTGCGCACGGCGTCCGACTTCCTGATGGCGCTGCAGCTCACGGGCGCCGCGCGACGCGACACCATCGCCAACATGCAGGTGCGCCTGCCGGTGATCGTCGTGGGCGGCGGCCTCACGGCCATCGACACCGCCACCGAATCGCTCGCGTACTACCCGGTGCAGGTCGAGAAATTCCTCTCGCGCTACGAGATGCTGGTCGAGGAGAAGGGCCGCGAGGCCGTCGAGGCCGCGTGGACCTTCGAGGAGGCGAGCGTCGCACGCGAGTTCCTGGACCACGCCCGCGCCCTCCGCGCCGAGCGCGCCGCGGCGGAGCGGGCGGGCCGCCCGGTGCGCGTCGCGCAGATGCTCGACGAGTGGGGCGGCGTCACCGTCGCCTATCGCCGGCGACTGGTCGACAGTCCCTCGTACACGCTCAACCACGAGGAAGTCGAGAAGGCGCTCGAGGAGAACATCCGCTTCGCGGAAGGCGTCACGCCCGTGGCCATCGAGGTCGACGAGCGCGGGGCCGCGACGGGCCTCGCCG
>JBGAIS010000302.1:0-2604 GCA_044225355.1 Casimicrobiaceae bacterium
CGCGGCCCTGGCGTCCCGCGAGCCCGGCGAAGAGGTCGGAGAGGTCGATGTCGTCGAAGCCGCCTCCGTGCGCCTGGCCCTGCGCGAACTGCGAGCCCCAGTCGGGCGGCGGGCGGAACTCCTGCCCCTCGCGATAGCTGCCGAGCTGGTCGTACGCGGCGCGCTTCTCGGCGTCCTTGAGGGTCTCGTAGGCTTCGGAGACTTCCTTGAACTTCTCCTCGGCGTCCTTCTCCTTCGAGACGTCCGGGTGGTACTTGCGGGCGAGCTTCCGGTAGGCCGTCTTGATCTCGTCGGCGCTCGCGCCGCGAGCGACGCCCAGGATGGCGTAATAGTCCTTGTATTTCATTCGTATGGCCGAGCGGGCGCCCGTCGAGCGCGTGGAGGAGCCTTGTCGCCCTCATATTGTAGCGAGGTCTTGATTTATCATCCCCCACCGGACAAGTTCCAGAAAGGCGGCGAGGCACATGACGCAGAAGAAGATCATCGCGGTGGTGGGCGCCACGGGCGCGCAGGGCGGGGGCCTCGTGCGGGCGATCCTGGCCGATCCCTCGGGCGGCTTCGCCGCCCGCGCCATCACGCGGGACGCGGGCTCGGACAAGGCCCGCGAGCTCGCGGCGCTCGGCGCGGAAGTCGTCGCCGCCGACGTCGACGACGAGAAGAGCCTCGAGCGGGCGTTCGCGGGCGCGTACGGCGTCTACTGCGTGACGTTCTTCTGGGCGCATTTCAAGCCCGAGCTCGAGCTCTCGCAGGCCCGCAACATGGCGCAGGCCGCGAAGGCCGCCGGCGTCTCGCACGTCGTGTGGTCGACGCTCGAGGACACGCGCGGCATCGTCGCCCCCGATTCCATGCCCACCCTCATGGGCAAGTACAAGGTCCCGCACTTCGACGCGAAAGGCGAGGCCGACCAGTATTTCCGCGACAGCGGCGTGCCCACCACGTTCCTGTACGCGTCGTACTACTGGGACAACCTCATCTACTTCGGCGCCGGCCCCAGCAAGGGCCCGGACGGCGTCCTCGCGTTCACGCTCCCCACGGGCGACGCGAAGATGGGCGGCGTCGCCGCCGAGGACATCGGCAAGGTCGCGTACGGCATCTTCAAGGCAGGCTCGAAGTACGCGGGCCGCAAGGTGGGCGTCGCGGGCGAGCACCTCACGGGCGCGCAGATGGCGGCCAAGCTTTCGCGGGCGCTGGGCAAGGAGGTCCGCCACAACGCGATGTCCCCCGAGGCGTACCGGGCGCTCGGCTTCCCCGGCGCGGACGACCTGGGCAACATGTTCCAGTTCTATCGCGACTACGAGAAGCCGCTCAACGAGCTGCGCGACGTCGCGCGTTCGCGCGAGCTCAACCCCGGGCTCCTGTCGTTCGACGACTGGCTCGCGAAGTACAAGGACCGCATTCCCCCGGCGTGAGCTCCATGGCCATCCACGTCCCTCGCCGCGGCGTCGCGCACCGGCCGCATCCTGGACGCCGTTGCGAGCGACGGGATGGTCGCCTTCGCGCGGGCCACGCTCGCCCGCTCGCCTGACGCGCCCTCGAAGAGGAATCGCCTTGAGAAGATTCGCCGCTTTCGTCCTGGCGCTCGCGCTCGCGTGCGCGGGGCCTGCGCTCGCCCAGCCGCAGGAGCCCGACCACGAGATCCACGAGGCGCTGCGCGCCATGCTGAAGGAGGTCGTCACCGCCATCAACGCGGGCGAGTACGACAGGATGCTCCCGCACCTCACCGAGAACGTCGAGGCCACGAGCCTCACGCAGGAGGTGATGTCGAGCCGCCAGGACGTGTCGAACTATTTCAAGGCGTGGTTCGGCCCCAAGGGCTACATGCGCAAGATGACCATGACCCTCGACGCCGATCGCCTCACCGAGCTCTCGCCCGACAAGAGCTGGGGACTCGTGCGCGGCAAGGCGCTCGAGCGCTACGAGGCGAAGGACGGCGATACCTTCGACTTCGTGACGCGCTGGACGGCCGTGATGCTGCGCGGCGCGGACGGCCAGTGGCGCCTCCGCGCGATCCACTTCGGCACCAACAACCTCGACAACCCGGTGCTCACGAAGGTCAAGAACACGCTGATCCGCGACGGCATCATCGGCGCGCTCGCGGCGCTCGCGACCGGCGTCGGCATCGGCTTCTTCGTCGCACGCCTGAAGGCGCGCGCGGCGTGAGGGCCAGCGACGTCGCGCTGCGTCGCGTCGGCGTAACGGGGCTCCTGCTGTCGCCGTGGGCGATCGCGGCGCTGGTCGCGACGGCGGCGATGGCGATCTCGCCGATCATAGCGCTGGCGGGCTTCGGCTGCGTGTCGGTCGCGGCGCTGCGCGAGTTCCGGGTCCCGCCGTGGCTCTACCTCGCCGTCCCGCTGCAGTTCGGATTCGTCGCGGCGGGCGCGTGGCCGCTCGCCACGCTGTGCCTGCCCCTCGCGGCGACGCTCGCCGTGCCGCTCGCGACCGTGATCGCGCGCGACGCGGCGGGACTCGAGGCGAGCGTCGCGCTGCGCTGCTGGGCCGTGCTGTTCGCCGTTTACGCGCTGTCGCATGCGCCGGCGCTGGCGATGCTGCCCGACGCCGCATTCGCGCGCCTGACGGGCGCCGCGATCGTGGGGCTCGGCCTCC
>JBGAIS010000303.1:0-2570 GCA_044225355.1 Casimicrobiaceae bacterium
GAGCTCTTGCTGCTCAACGCGGGAGAAACGTATCGCGCGATGGGATCGGACCGCGACGGCGCGGCCGAGCTCTACCTCGACGCGGGCGTGCGGCTTTCGATACGCACGCCGGAGCAGGCGCGCCAGCGGCCGCGGCGCGACCGCCACGGCCAGGACGAGGTGCGGCTCACCGCGAGCGAGGTCGAGGCCTTACTGGCCTGACCGCAGCCATTTCGCGGCGTCGAGCGCGAAGTAAGTGAGGATCGCGTCGGCGCCCGCGCGCTTGATGCCGGTGAGCGCCTCGAGCGCGCACGAGCGCTCGTCGAGCCATCCGCGCTCGAACGCGGCCTTGAGCATCGCGTACTCCCCCGACACCTGGTACACGGCGGTCGGCATGCCGAACTCGTCCTTCACGCGGCGCACGATGTCGAGGTAAGGCAGGCCGGGCTTCACCATCACCATGTCGGCGCCCTCGCGGATGTCGAGGAACACCTCCCACAGCGCCTCGTCGCTGTTCGCGGGGTCCATCTGGTAGGTGTACTTGTCGCCGCCCTTCAGGTTCGCCGACGAGCCGACCGCATCGCGGAAGGGTCCGTAGAACGACGACGCGTACTTCGCCGAGTACGCGAGGATGCGCGTCAGCTCGCGGCCGGCGCCGTCGAGGGCGTCGCGCACCGCGCCGATGCGCCCGTCCATCATGTCCGACGGCGCGACCATGTCGACACCCGCTTCCGCGTGGCAGAGCGACTGCTTCACGAGCGCGGCGACGGTCGCCTCGTTCGCGACGTAGCCCGCGTCGTCGATGATGCCGTCCTGACCGTGCGTCGTGTACGGATCGAGCGCCACGTCCGTGATCACGCCGAGCGTGGGGAAGCGCTCCTTGAGCGCGCGCACCGTGCGCGGCACGAGGCCTTCCGGATGCCACGCCGCCGCGGCGTCGAGCGACTTCTGCTCCTGCGCGACGACGGGGAACAGCGCCATCGCGGGAACGCCGAGCGACACGCACGCCTCGGCGTCGCGAAAGAGATTGTCGATCGACTTGCGCGACACTCCCGGCAACGAAGGCACGGGCTCCTCGCGGCGCGCGCCGTCGAGGACGAACACGGGGTAGATGAAGTCGTCGGCCGCGAGCCGCGTCTCCCTCATCATGCGCCGTGAGAAATCGTCGCGACGCATGCGGCGCTGGCGCTTCGCGGGGAACTTGCCGGTGAACGAGAAGCTCATGTCGGAACCATCGTGCGTGAATGCTGTTGTCGGGAATCGCGGAACTTCCGCGAGCGGCGGCGGGTCAATGATGGCAGACGGTGAACGTCTCCCGCTACCCTCCCTGAGCGGGTGCCCGTCCTCCCGGCAGCGCCGGAGGACGGGTGTTTCAAGGCCCCGCGTCACTCCCCTTGATCGCGGGGCCTTTTCTTATCCCGGTAGCCACGATGCGATCGTGGTCTCCGCGTCCTCGATGCCCTGCTTGCTCGTCGCGGAGAAGAGCTGCACCGCGACGTTGGGCGCGCCTCCGGTGTATCGCTGCGCGACCTGCCTGCGCATCGACGACAGCGCTTCGCGCTGCGCGGCGGTGCCGAGCTTGTCCGACTTGGTGGCGAGGATCAGCACGGGGCGCCCCGACGGCGCGAACTCGTCGAGCACCACGAAGTCGGCATCGGCCAGGCCGTGGCGAACGTCGGCCATGAGCACGAGCGCCACCAGGTTGTTGCGCGTGACGATGTATTCCCAGAGGAATTCCTGCCAGTCGCGCTTCTGCGCCTTCGACACCGCCGCGTAGCCGTATCCCGGCAGGTCGGCGACAAGCCCGCCGGAACGCAGCGTGAAGAAGTTGATCTGCTGCGTGCGCCCCGGCGTGCGGCTCGAGAACGCGAGCCTGCCATGGTTGGCGAGCGCATTGATGGCGCTCGACTTGCCGGCGTTCGAGCGCCCGGCGAACGCGATCTCGGGCGCGCCGGCGTCCGGAAGCTGCGCCCGCGACGCGGCGCTGATGAGGAACTGCGCGCCCGCGAGGGGATGCGGGGCCTTGGCAGGCGCCGGTGTCGACGCGGCTTTGGAGGGCGGCGGCGAGTCCGTTACAATGGCACGCTTTTTCATGGGCTTCGCGCGCTCCGCAAAGGGCGCCGGCCGGAATGCAATCGGGGAGTGAACAGAATGGATCGCACGTCGTTGCTGGCGGTGCTGGCTCTCGCGGCCCTTGCCGCGGGCTCGTCGCCGGCCGTGGCCCAGGGGGCCGCGAAGCCCGACCTCGCGAAGGCTAAGCAAACCGCCGAAACGGTGTGCGCGGCCTGCCACGGGGCCGACGGCAACAGCCCCACCGCCGCCAATCCCAACCTGGCCGGACAGGGCGCGGAGTATATCAGCCGCCAACTCGCGAACTTCAAGGCGGGCATCCGGGCGAACCCCATCATGCAGGGCATGGCGGCGACGCTCTCCCCCGCCGACATGACCGCGCTGGGCCTGTATTTCTCGCAGCAGAAGGCCAAGAACGGCGCCGCAAAGGACCCGCAGCTCGTCGCGATGGGCCAGACGCTCTTTCGTGCCGGCGATGCCGCCAGCGGCATGCCCGCGTGCGCGGCGTGCCACTCGCCCAC
>JBGAIS010000057.1:0-22532 GCA_044225355.1 Casimicrobiaceae bacterium
ACGAGCTGGAACCGCTCGCCGGGGAGCCACAGGCGCTCGATGGGAACGGGTGCGCCGTCGAGCTCGTCCAAGTGCCCGGTGAAAGCGAGTCCGCTCGCGCGCGGCGAAAGCACGAGCGCGCCGTAGTAGCGGCTGCCGCTACGCAGGCGGAACGGCTCGGCGAGCTCGCGGTCGACGACGGCATCGTGGCGGCTGGGACGCGGCGAGGCGTCGAGTCCGGGATGTGTGTGGACCCAGAGCGGCGCGGCACCCAGTGCCTCGGCACGGGCCAACGCGGGGACGTAGCCGTCCGAGGCGATCGTCAAGCGGTCGTCGTCTCGGCGCAGGTACGCGGCGTCGGGTACCGGCAGGTACTCGCGAGCGAGCAAGCGCCGCCCGCCTCCCGGCAGTTCGACGACGCGCACCAGCAGCACGCCGGCGGTTTCGAGCGGATGGGCGAGCGCCGCGATGAACGCTTCGAGGATCGAAGGTGGCAGGACGAGGGTGGTGCGGTTCATGGTGCCGTGCATCGTGCCACCTCGCGCTGGATGAGGGCGATGAACGATTCCAGCGAATCGGTCCCCGATTGCCACTGGCCGCTTTGGAAGTGGCGCGACCAGCGCTGCCAGTCGCGCCCCACGTGACGCTCCACGGCTTGGGTGGCCTCGATGGTGCGCCCGTCGGTGGCCTGCACCGGCGGATCGAACCACCACATATCCGGCGGCACGTCGGGGAAGCCGGCGCTGAGCCGCAACAGGAGATCGGAGCGCGGCTGCGTACAGCCGTCGGGCAGGGCGAAGTCGCGCAGCACCACGCAGGTCATGTTGGCCTCCTCGCAGACCGTGTAGGGCAGTCCCCGTCCTGCGAGGTAGTCGATCTCGGATTGCGGCAACGCCATGGTTCGATTCCTTAGCGCCCGCGTCCCGGGTTGATCTGCGCCGGTGCGGTGAAGAAGCGCATGCCGTCGTGCAGCGTGACCGACATGCTGTCGAGGATCTTCAGATCGGAGCCGCCCGGCACGACTTGGAAGAGGTCGCGTTCGGCCGGGATCGGCGTCGGCGGCACGCGCCGCAGCTCGGCGCCGGTGATCGGCGACTGCTCGACCTTGTAATGGACGCGGTCGATCTGGATGTTGAAGGTGTGCGGGTGCGGGCGCGCAGCGGAGAGGGAAGGGTGAGTCATGGTGGGCTCCTGTCGAGGTGTGGTGGCATGATACCACGATACCGTGACACTTGACAATGGCGGTGTCGAACAGGCAAGATACGTCTATGAAACCGACCAAGGCGATGACCATCCGCCTCTCGGCGGATCAAGCGGAGGCGCTGGAGACGGTGGCCTCGGTGGAGAACCGGCCGGTCTCCGAAGTGATCCGCTCGGCGATCAGCGAACACGTCGACCGGCGCTCGAAGGACCCCGGATTCCAGACGGGCCTGCGCGAGCGGATCACGCGCGCGCAGCGGCTCCTCAAGCGCTAGCCGACCTCGAGTGCTTCTTCCATGAAGACCAAGAACGCGAAGTCCGCAGCGGCGCGCAGCACGGCGGCCAAGGTCGTCCGTCTCACCGGCACGCGTATCCCCACGATCGGTGGGGGGGTGGTGCTGATCCGGACGGCAGCGGCCGGCCGACTCGCAGCGTCGGAGCGTTCGACCGACGGCGCGCGGCAGATGGTGAACAAGGTCGGCGAGGCGCTCAAGCGTCCGGGCATCGACAAGCGCACCGTGGTGTTCAAGAGCGGTGAAGTGCCCGGTATCTTCGCCTACTCGGCCGATCCGAAGGACCCGACCAAGTTGGTGCGCGAGTCCTTCGATGGCACCCGCCGCAGCGGGCGCGTCGTCGGCGGCAAATTCAAGGCGAAGTGAGGCGCGCGCAGCGCCCGGCGCCGGCGCTCGATCGGCTGCTGCGCGAGGCGTTGCAGGGCGCGACCAAGCCGACCGCATTCGTGCTCGCGGGCCACAACGGCTCCGGCAAATCCACGCTCTGGGAGCGCAGACTGGCACCCAAGCTGCGGCTCCCGCTCATCAACGCCGATCGCCTGACCACCTCGCTCCTGCCGCCGGTCGATCCCGAATCGCAACGATTGCCGCAGTGGGCGCAACGCCTGTGCGACAACGACACACGCTGGCAGTCGCTGTCGCAGGAAGGCGTCCAAGCGTTCATCGGCCTCGTGATGGAACAGCGGATGGCATTCGCGTTCGAGACCGTGTTCTCGCATTGGAAGCGCCTGCCCGACGGACGATTCGAATCCAAGATCGACCTCATCAAAGGCTTGCAGGCGGCCGGCTATTTCGTCGTGCTGCTTTTCGTCGGTCTCGTCTCCGCCGAGCTTTCGATCATGCGGGTCGATACGCGGCGCAAGCAAGGCGGTCACGGCGTGCCGCTGACCCGCTTGCAGCGCCGCTTTCCGCGCACGCAGCGCGCGATCGGGCACGCCGCGCCCATCGCCGACATGACGCTCATGTTCGAGAACAGCCGCTCGGCCGGCAAGGCGTTCGCGTTGGTGCGAGCGCAACGCGGCACGCGGGTGCTGTTCGACGTGCGCGATCCGTCGTACCGAGTGCCGCGTGAATTGCGCACCGTGGCCCGCGTGTGGCTGGACAAGGTCGCGGGAGAGTTCGAAGGGTAGACCTTCGCATCGGATTCGAACCCGAGACGGCCACTGCGCGAACGGGTCGTTCGGTCGCGGCTACACTACCCACTCGCGATCTCCATCGTAATCTTCGCGACCGTACCCATGACGCTTCCCGCTTCGGTGGTTACCGATCACCTGTACCGCGACCATCGCGCGCTGATCCTCGCGCTCGCGAACGTCGGCCTGCCGGTATTGGAGCAACGCGCCTTCGAACTCGCGCTGCATTACGATACCTTCCTGTCGACCTACGACGGTCCTTACCTCGGCGACTCGCATGTTGGCTTCGCGACGATGCTGCGCACCTGGCGCACCCCTTGGCCGAGCGTGGAAGGCAGCGTGTTGAACGGGCTTTCGCTGATCGACTTCTATCTCGCGTGGGCGTGGAGCGAGAACGCCGCGGCGCAGAGCTATTCGGCGGAGGCGAACGCAGGCGCGGCCGACGCGATGCACGAGACGGTGGTCACCGCGGTGAGTGCCGCGAAGTCTCTGGCATACGCCAAATCGCTCATGGCGAATGGAAGCGACGATCTCGCGCAACAGCGCGACGCGCTCAGCTGAGCGGCGGGCGGTTCGACCCTTCCGGTACCGGCGCCGGAAGGGATCGCGGAGGCGCTCGCGTGTGCCAGGCGAGGAACAAGACGAGCGCCATGAACAAGGCACCGACGAGGAAGCTATCGTCGGCGAGCGCGCCGAACGCCCAGCCGCCGGCGACCGAACCGAGCGCTTGGCCGAGACTGCCGGCGGCGGTGAGTTGGCCCATGGTGGTGCCGAGCGGGCCGCTCGCGCTGGCGGCCGCCCACGTGATCATCGGGATGGCCACGCCCGAACCGGCGGCGACGACACCCACGCCAGCGAGCGACCACGCGTAGTCGGTGCTGCGCAGGAGGAGCAGGAAGCCCGCCGCCATCGCCGCGAGACCCGCGAGCAACGTCGGCCTCACCCGTAGCCAGCGCTTCAACGGTGTCAGCAGCAGGATCGCATTGACGAGCAGCATCACGAGGCTGCATTCGGCGAACATCACGCCGAGTTGCAGCGGGTCGAGCCGTAGCCGCTGCGTTCCATGGAGCGCGACCGCGACTTCGAAGCCGGCCAACCCGAGCAGGATGGCGAAGTTGACCGCGAGCAGGAGCAGAGGCGCATACCTCCACGCGGACCGGGTCGCGTTGACGTTCGCACCGGCGACCGCTGGGTGGCCGAGATCGACCCGCCAGATCGCGATCAGCACGGCGGTGCCGAGTACGGCCATCGTATGCATGACGAAGGCGAGAAGCGCGGGCGCGTCGCCGGCACCGAGGTTCGGGCCCGCTTGCAGCCAGCGCGCCAGCGATACGAGCCCGGGTCCCGTCAGGATACCGATCAGCGACGCCGCACCCAACGCGGTCAGCCGCTGCGGCACCTGCTCCTTCGGCGAGCGCTCGGCGATGAGAGCGCTGCCGATCGGAATCACCGCCGCGCCGGCGACACCGGCGAGGAAGCGCAGTGCGTAGATCGCCACCGTTCGCTCCATGTGCACCAGTGCCAGTTGCGCCAGCACGAAGACCACGAGCCCGCAGAGCAGGACCGAGCGCCGGCCGAGGGCGTCGGAGGCGTAGCCCGCCGCGAGCGCACCCACGAACACACCCAGCATGTAGATGCCGGCGAGTTCACCCACGTAGCGCGAGATGGTCGCTTCGGAGAACGAAGGCTGCAGTGCGAAAAGCCAACCCGGCACGACCGGCATGAGGGCGCCGTATCCGAGCGACACGAGGAACGCGGCGGCGGCCAGGACCGCGACCGCGCGCCGGCTCAGTGGAACCGTTGCATCCGCCACGAGCGCCATCGCCGGTGGCTTCAGCGCGATGGACGCGCGTCGTCATTGCCACCGCCGTACAGCAGGGAGAACTCGCGTTCGGACAGCTCGTCGTGCAGCTTGCCGGCCTGCGCGAGGCCGAGTGCGATGGCGCGGCTCGCGAGTCGCTCCCACAGCATCCAAGGATTGTCCGGCGCGCTGCCGCGCGGATTCCCGGCCACCCACGGCGCCAGCAGCGCGATCGGCACCATCCAGGGATTGAGGCGCTCGGAGTAGAGGGTGCGACTCGCGCGCATCGGATGCAGCCACTTCTGCAGCGTGGCGCTCAACGGGTTGGCGGTCGCGCGCACGAGCGGACCGAGCATCGTCTTGTAGAGCTGTTCGTTGGCCTCCGACAGGGCGCGGGCCCGCTCGAACGCCGGGCGCGGATACTCGAAGCGGATGTCCTCGACGTTGCGCGGCTCGAAGCGAACCGAATATTGTGGCTTGCGGCAATCGGGGTCGCCGGTCGGATTGTCGATCTTCATCTCGTAGAGCCCCGGGGCGAGATGCTCGATCTCGTCGAGGCTCTCCAGGATCGCGCGGTGCTCGAGTTTCGCGACTTCCGCGGACACGAAGATGCCCAGATGCCCGACGTGCGAATTGAGCAAGTACACGATGCGCTGCCCGGCCTGCTTCAGCGCGTTGGTCGTGGGGTAGACCATGGGCACCCAATTGAGCGCCTGATGGGGTGGGGTGATGTTGTCGCCGCTCGAGGCGAAGATCACCAGCGGATTGTGGATCGCGGTCAAATCGGCGACGCACTCCTCGCAGATGCGCAGCTTCCCCTGTTCGAGGCGATCGCCGATGAAGAGGTTCTCGACGATCGCGACCATCTCCTCGCGGCTCAGGAAATAGAACCCGGTCCACCAGCGCTCGAATTCGAGGAAGCGTTCGCGCTCGCCGTCGATGTCGGCGAAGAGTCGGTAGTTCTTGTCCCACAGCGTGTTCGCCGGGTTCAAGCCCTCGAAGTTCTGCACCAGCCACGCGCCGTCGAAGCGGCCGTCGCCCAAGTCGCCGATGAGATGCGCGAGCCAGGTCCCGCCGACGAGACCCCCGGCCAGGCGCATCGGGTTCACGTCCGAGGCACCGGCCCAATACGACAGCGGCGAACCGTTGAGGACCGCGGGTCCTAGAAGTCCATCGTGGGTCGCGGCGAGGAGCGCGATGGCCCATCCCGCTTGGCAGTTGCCGTAGAGCGTAGGTGGACGGCCGCCATGCCGACGGGTCACTTCGGTGACGAAGCGACGTAGCGCGTGCAGCACGTCGGCGAGCGTCTGGCCGGGGCAGGGTTCCGGATAGAAGACGACGAAGTACGTGGGATGGCCCTCGTGCAGCGCCATGCCGACTTCGGACTCGCGCTTGAAGCCGCCGATGCCTGGGCCGTGGCCGGCGCGCGGGTCGATGATGATCACCGGCCGCGCATCGGCGCGCTCGCACTCTTCGGCGCGGTGCTCGGGGGTGCCGGTGATGCGCAGCAACCCGTAGTTCGCCGGAGGTTCGAAGCGGCGCGCGTCGAGCAGCGTCTCGTAGTCGAAGTTCAGCAGCGGTGGCAACCCCGCCTGCTCGTGCGCCAGCATGTTGTTCGCGCGCACACGTAGCGTGTCGAGGAACAACACCGAGCGACGCCAGAGCTCCGCCTGATAGGCGTAGGCGTCGTCGATTGCCGAGTGCGGGGTCGAGGCGGGGGCCGCCTTCGCGTCGGGGACGCTCGGCGCGACCGCGGTGGCGCGCGGGGGCGGATGGGCGGGTGCGGGAATGACGGTGGGTCGGGTGCGCGACTTGTTGGGCTTTGCGGTAGGCATCGAAGCGACTCAGGACGACTTCACGAGGGCGGGAGCGAGACCGGCCGCAAGGAGCGTGCGAAGCGCTCGGGGAACCGTGCGACCAACCAGCCGTAGACGCTGTACTTGAGGAGCTTGCCCACGAGCAGCGCCGCGAACACCTCCGCGACCGGAAGGCGAGCGATCGCCGCGAATGCGATGGCCGGTGTTTGCGGCAAGGGCGAGGCGGCGATGAGGAACAGCGCCCATCCACCGTAGGTGCTGACCCAGGTGGTCGCATCGCGCCAGGAGTTCGACGCGGCGAGATCGGGATACCACGCCAGCAGCTGGTTCCACCCTAGATGGTGGAACACGAGATACAGCGCGAGTCCCCCGAGGGACGCCCCCAGCGCGGAACAGATCGCGATCGCCCGCCATCGTTGCGGTTGGAGAAAGACCACCAGCACCAGGACCGAGGCGAACGGGACGCTCATCGCGAGCGTGAGCACGAACGCGACCGCGCCGACGACGAGTGGGAGCCGAGGCGTGTCGAGCGCGCGGCCGATCGCCGCGCGTACGCGTCCCTCGAGGGCCAGTGCGATCATGGGTGCGGCTCATCGCGCCGGCGCCATGGCCGCGGGCTCGGCCACCGACGCGGTTCGACTCGTCGGCGACCGGATGCCGGCGAGCTTGGTGCGCTTCAACATCAGCGCGTTGATCGCGACGATCGCCGAGCTTCCGGACATCGACAGCGCGGCGATCTCCGGGGACAGCGTGAACGGGTAGAACACGCCCGCGGCGAGCGGGAATGCGATAGTGTTGTATCCCACCGCCCACCATAGGTTCTGGTGCATCTTGCGCAACGTCGCGCGCGAAAGTTCGACCGCGCCGACCACGTCGAAGGGGTCGCTCTTCATGAGCACGACCTGCGCGCTCTCCATCGCCACATCGGTCCCGGCACCGATCGCGAAGCCCACGTCCGCCTGCGTCAGCGCGGGCGCGTCGTTGATGCCGTCGCCGACCATGCCGACCTTGTGTCCTTGCGCCTGCAGTTCCTTGATCTTGTCGGCCTTCTGCCCGGGCAACACGTCCGCGAGCACGATGTCGATGCCGAGCTCGCCGGCGATGCGCTCGGCGGTCTGACGGTTGTCGCCGGTCAACATCGCGACCTTGACGCCACGCTCCTGCAGTCTGGCGATGGTCGCCTTGGAGGTGGGCCGCGGCGCGTCCGCGATGGCGACGAGGCCGACCAACCTGCTCTCGCTGGCCACGTAGACCACCGTGCGGCCTCCGCCTTGGAGACGCTCGGCCGCGGGCTCGAGCGCGCCGAGCGCCACCGCCGACGCGTCCATGAGCTTCCGGTTGCCGAGCAGAACTTCCTTGCCGGCGACGATCGCCTTCGCGCCGCGGCCATCGATGTTGGTGAACCCGGTCGCCGTCGGCGTCGCCGCGCCGCCGAGGCGGGCGAGAACGGCCTGCGCCAGCGGGTGCTCGGAGTTCTTCTCCACCGCGCCGGCGAGGGCGAGTAGGTCCGCTTCGGCGACACCCTCCGCGGTGACGATCTCCACGACTTCGGGTTGGCCGAGCGTGAGGGTGCCCGTCTTGTCGAACACGACTACGGTCAGCTTGGTCGCGTTCTCGAGTGCCGAGGCGTTCTTGAACAGGATGCCGTTCATCGCACCCAGGCCGGTGCCGACCATGATCGCCATGGGGGTGGCGAGGCCCAGCGCGTCCGGGCAGGCGATGACGAACACGGTGATGGTGAGCCCGAGGGCGAACAGGAGCGGCTGGCCGATCCACCAGTACCAGACCGCGAACGTGGCGACGCCGATGACGATGGCGACCAACACGAGCCACTGCGACGCGCGATCCGCGAGCAGCTGACCGGGCGCCTTCGAATTCTGGGCTTCCTGCACGAGCTTGACGATCTGCGCCAACGCGGTGTCGGCGCCGACCTTGGTCGCTTGGTAGCGGAAACTGCCGCTCTTGTTGATGGTGGCGCCGATCACGGCGTCGCCGGGTCCCTTGCTCACCGGCATCGATTCCCCGGTGAGCATCGATTCGTCGATCTGCGATTTGCCTTCGAGGATCTTTCCGTCGACCGGAATCTTGCCGCCCGGGCGGATCACGACGGTATCGCCGACCAGCACGTCGGCGGTGGCGAGCTCGATCTCGCGCCCGTCGCGGATCACCGTCGCTTTGGGTGGGGCGAGGTCCATCAGCGCGCGGATGGCATCCGAGGCGCCGGCGCGCGCGCGCATCTCGAGCCAGTGCCCGAGCAGGATGAAGACGAGCAGCACCGCGGCCGCTTCGTAGAAAACGTCGCCCTCGTAGAAGAACGTCGCCCCGATGCTGAAGACGTATCCGGTGCCTACGCTCAACACGACGAGGGTCGCCATGTTGAGCACGCCGTTCTTGGCCGCCCGCCACGCCGCCACGAAGAACGGCCAGCCGGGATAGGCGATGGCCGCGGTGGCGACGAGGAAGAGGAAGACCTTGCGGTCCATGCCGAAGGGGGTGGGCAGTTCGCCGAACATCGCGCCCATCGGGGAGTACAGGAACACCGGAATCGCGAAGACGAGCGCGACCAGGAAGCGGTTGCGCATGTCGCGCACCATGTCCTGCATCGACATGCCGGGCGCGTGGCCCATGTCGTGCATCATGTCGTGCATCGCGTGCTCGGCCTGCGGTGTGCGCTTGGCACCTTCGTGCGCGTGCGCCGCGTGATCCATATGCGCGGTGTGGTCCATATGCGCCGCGTGATCCATGGGTGCCGCGGACGCCGCCGGTCGCGCGGGCCGGGCAGCGCTCGTCGTCGCACCGGCGTGCGCGCGATGATCGTGATGCGCATGCCCCGCCGGCGCCACGGTGGGCTCGCTGGGCTCGCAGATGTGATGCGGTACCAGTTGTCCCCGGCAGTGGTACCCGCATTCGGCGATGCGCCGGGCGATTTGCTCGAGCGTGGTACGCGTCTCGTCGTAGTGGACGGTCGCGCTCTGCGCGACGTAGTTCACATCGGCGTGATGGACGCCGGGCAGGGCGCGCAGGCGCTTCTGCACGCCTTCAGCGCTGAGCACGGAGAGGAGTCCTCCGACCTCGACGGTGGCAGTCTTCATGTTCGTTTCCATTTCTTGTTACTCGACCATTTCCAAGGCGAGCGCCACCGCTTGGCCGCCGCCGATGCATAGCGTGACCACGCCGCGCCGCAGGCCGTCGCGGCGCATGGAATGGAGCAATCGCGTGACGAGCACCGCGCCGGTGGCTCCGATCGGATGACCGTGCGCGATCGCGCCGCCCTCGACGTTGACGATCTCTTCGGGCAGGCCCAGTTCGCGCTGGCAGGCGATGGCGACTGCCGCGAACGCTTCGTTGATTTCGATGCGACCGATGTCGCTCGCTTTCCACCGTGCGCGCTCGAGCAAGCGTCGCACCGCCGCCACTGGCGCGATACCGAACATGCCGGGTTCGACGGCAGCCACGCTCCACGCGGCGAGCCGCGCCATCGGCACGAGGCCGCGCTGTCGCGCCCACGCGGCGTCGGTCACGAGCATCGCCGCGGCGCCGCTGTTGAGGCCGGGTGCGTTGCCCGCGGTGATGGTGCCCTCGGGGCGGAACGCGGGACGCAGCTTGGCGAGCGATTCCATGGTCGTCTCGGGGCGGTTGTGCTCGTCGCTGTCGAACATACGCGTCGCGCCTTTGCCGGGGATGGCGACGGGTACGATCTCCGCGTAGAAGAGACCCGCGCGCTGCGCTTCGCCGAAGCGCTGCTGCGTGCGCAATGCCCAGCGATCCTGATCCTCGCGTCCGACCTTGTAGCGGGCGACGAGGTCCTCGGTGTGCCAGCCGGAGTGCTGGCCGGAGAACGCGTCGTTCAATCCGTCGTAGAGCATGCTATCGAAGATCGTGGCGGGTCCCATGCGGTAGCCCCAACGACCTTCGGGTAGGAGGTACGGGGCGCGGTCCATGTTCTCCATGCCGCCGGCGACGGCGCAGTCGATGGCACCCGTCGCCACCTCGAGCGCGGCGGACACCACCGCCTGCGCGCCGGACCCGCAGACGCGGTTGATGGTCATCGCCGGGACCTCGACCGGCAGCCCCGCGCCGCGGGCGGCTTGGCGCGCTGGATTCATGCGCGCGCCTGCCTGGATTACCTGTCCCAGCACGACGCTCCCGACCTCCGCGGGGTCGAGCTTGGCGCGCTCGAGGGTGGCGTGGATCACGGTGGCGCCGAGATCGGTCGCCGCGATCGCCTTGAGCCCTCCGCCGTAGGTCCCGATCGCCGTGCGGCAGGGATGGCAGAGGACAACGTCGCGTTGGGTTTCCAAGATGTTCCTTTCGAGCCGGGCTTGCGGTGAAGGGGAGCGCGCTACAATTTTCCTGAACGCAGCACGGCCAGCGCCCAGCGCAAGCCCAGGAGGCCCGCGACGACGAATCCGAAGAGCCCGAGCAGCGAGATGCCTTCGTAGTGCGGCCCCGCGTGGAACGACACGACGATGGCGGAGGCCACCACGACGCTGGCGATGATCAGACTGAAGCTCAGGCGGTTGCCGGTGCGCTCGACACGTTCTTCGATGCCGCGCAATTGCGCGTCCTGCAATTCGATCCGGACGCGGCCCTCGCGGAGCGCGGCGACGATGCCTTTGGCGATGTCGGGAAGCGCGTCGACCGTCGCGCGCAAATCGCGCAGTCGCCGATAGTTCGCGTGCAATCCCGAGCCGCGCTCGAGATCGGGCATCAACAGGCGGCGGAGCAAGCGGGGCGCGTAGGTCTGGAGCGACGCGACGACGTTGAAATCCGGATCGAGCAGCAGCGCGTGCGACTCGACCTCCATGAAGGTCTTGGCGACCAGCAGGAAGGCCCGCGGCAGGCGAATCCGATGCCGTTGCCCGAGCCGGATGAACTGGTTCAGGATTTCGCTGAAGGCGAGCCCATGACCGGCGGCCGCGTGGAACGCTGCGAGCGCGTCCTCCAGATCGCGCCCGAAGGCGCGCCGATCGACCTCCGGTCCCGCCACCCCCATGTCGAAGTACGCCTCGGCCGCCCACGGCGCGTCGCGCGTGATCACCGCCATCAGGAGTTGCGCCAAGCTGTCCTGTTCGTCCGGGGCGAGCTCGCCCACGATGCCGAAGTCGTGGAAACACACGCGACCAACGGGCAGCATGAAGACGTTGCCCGGATGCGGATTGCCGTGGAAGAACCCGTGCTCGAAGATCTGCACGAGGAAGAGGCGCAGCAGCTCCGCGGCCAACGCCGACCGGCCCGCGGCGGAATCGGCCTCTGTCGCCGACGCGCGATGCCCGGTGCTCCGCTCCATGGTGAGCACGCGCGCCGTGGTCCAATCCCAGAAGATCACGGGCACGACGACCGACGGGTCCTCCCGGAAGTTCGCGCGGAAGCGGTCGGCGTTGCGTCCTTCGCGGCGGAAGTCGAGTTCCGCCAGCAAGGTCGCGGTGAACTCCTCGACCAGTTCCACGGGCGAGAACTTGCGGCTCTCGGTGATGTGGCGCTCGAGCTGCCGCGCGAGGAAGTGCATGATCGAAAGATCGGCGTCGATCGAGTCGCGGATGGCATCGCGTTGGACCTTGACGACGACCGACGTGCCGTCGGGCAGTTCCGCGCCATAGACCTGCGCGATCGACGCGGCGGCGAACGGCTCGGCGTCGAATCGCGCGAACAGTTCGTCGGTGGGTCGACCCAACTCGGCTTCGACCAGCAGCGCGACCGCCGCGCGTCGTCTCCGGCGGCACCTGATCCTGCAGCTTCACGAGCTCCTCGATGTAGGCGTCGGGAAGGAGGTCGCGGCGCACGCTCGGAGCTGTCCGAACTGACGAAGGTCGAGCCGAGCGATTCCGGCGTCCGGCGCAGCAGCGCCGCGTTCATGGTCGCCTCGGGGGCGGCGCTCGCGTCCGCGCGCCTCGTCGGGCGTGTCGAAGCGCGCGGTGGCGGGCCCATCCGCCTTGGCGAAGGCGGTCAGGATGCGCGCCAAGCGCGGATACGCCGCACGCGACAGACGTGAATAGTCGACGCGCGGGGACACCTCGCTCCGCCGTCGCTCGCCCGCCGGCGGCTCGACCGTGGCGGGCGTCGCCTCGTCGCGGGCGCCGTCGACCCGCGGACGCTGCGGGACCGCACGCCGGCCCGGACTCCGTCACGTCGACTCGATCAGGTGGCATATCGCATCGCCGTCGGGGAGTCGGTCGGGTTTGCGCCGCCAGCGCGCCACCGCGCGGACCATACGATCGCGCAGCGCCACCATCGCTTCGAGTTCGCGGTCGGTCTGCGCGACACGCTGCGCGATGACTTCGCGGGCCATGGGGCAGGGCGTAGCGCCGTCCTTCGCGGTGCGCACCAGTGTCTTGATCTCCGACAGGGTGAAGCCGAGACCCTGCGCGCTCTTGGTGAAACGCACCACGCGCACATCCCACTCCGAGAACGTCCGATAGCCGTTGCGGCGGTCCCGGCTCGGTTCCAGGAGACCGATGCGGGCATAGAAGCGGACCGCTTCCGGGCTGACACCCGCGGCACGGGCGACTTCGCGCACGATCATGTCGCGCATCTCTGGGACGGGTTCGACATGGTTCTCGGCACCGCCTACTCGCGATCGAACGCGAAGGTAGCCTCGACGTGACGACCGTGCTCGATCCAAAGACGCACGGTGTACGGTCCGTGCGCCGGAATCGCGAAGTAGTTGCCGTACGCGGGCGTCTGGTCGACGATCATGCGATCGAGGATCTCGCTGTGCGCGTCCATCCCGGTCGGACGGACCTCCGCCTGGATGCGCGCGTCCGCCACGAGCTGTCCCGAGCGGACCTCGCGCAGGGTCACGACGAGGTGGTATTCGCCGCGCCGCATCGCTTCGCGGTGGGTCGCGCTTCCGCGGTCCGGCTCGGCGAATCGCGCGTTCGTCGGCGGCACGAACGCGACCGTGATTTCGTAGGGACCGACGCGTTGGCGACTCGGCGCGTCGGCCGCGTGCCGACCGACCCGCTCGCCGCGAGGGCAAGGCCCATGAGCGTACGCGAAGCCGGCGCGCGGCGAGCGCTCAGCAACCATGGTGACGACGATGCGGGCCGCGGTCCCGGCGACCGAACGCCGGTCGCACTGCGCGTACCGTTTCGGGTCCGCTTCGAAACGCTGCCGCGTGTCGGCGGACTCGAAGTAGAAGACGCGTCCGGCGTACACCGACGACAAGGCATGGTCGGTGCGCAGGCGCGTGCCGCTCACCGGGTCGGTGGCCTCGGCCGGCGTCGCGGGCGACAGGGCGCCGTGACCGTGCCCCGCCACGGGATCGTGTTCGCCCGCGCTGTCGCCGTGCGCATGCTGCGGATGGCCCGAGCGGCGCCGCGCCATCATCGCGAAGAGCGCGATCGCCACCACCACCCAGATCAGTTCTGTCCCAGCCATTCCATATCGGTTCTCCTATCGCGAACCACGGGTCGCTCGGCGCGCGACACGAGGCGCGTCGCCCGCGGACTCGTGTGTTCGACGCGGCATCGCTATCGCCCAGGCTCGCGCATCAGGTCGTCCATCTGTTTGCGCATCTCGCTCATCTGCCTCGCCATCTCGGACTCGGACATCGCCGGCCGCGCTTCGAGGCCCGACATGCGACGCATGAGGTTGGACATCGACAGCATCTTTTCGCCATTTGTCGGTGCTGCTCGGCGGTCGCTTCGGCGCGCGACATTTCTTCCGTCATCGCGCTCATCTGCGCGGTCATGTCCTTCATCAACTGGTACTGCCGCGCGGGGTGAGCGGTGGTGTGGTCCAGTACCGTCGGACCGACGGGCGACTGTGCGCTCGCCACTGTGCTGAAGAGCAGCAGGCACCCCCAGAGCGCGGATCTCATCGTCGAACGCCTCGCATTGCCTTGCATAACGAGCTCCTTGGGTCGGGTGACGATACGGTCGGAACTCATGGGATTCCGCCTAGAGCACGACCGGTGCGTCGGGTAACTCGTCGTGCTTCGCACCGCGCGCTGGGAAGTGCGTCCTCAAGTGCCGCGCCACCGCCTCGATGCCGTCGACCACGCCCGACTGGTAGTCGCCGTGTCGGAAGGCGGCCTCCATCGCACGACAGATCGGTTCCCATCCATGCGGGCCGACCTTCGCATGGACCCCGCGATCGGCGACGATCTCCACATCCCGATCCGCGAGCAACAGATAGATCAGGACTCCGTTGTTGTACTCGGTGTCCCACACGCGCAGCGACGAGAACACTTCCAACGCGCGCTCCCTCGGCGACACGCCGTGGAAGAGGGCCGCACCGTGCAACGCGCCTTCCACGGCGAAACGCAGTTCGCCGGCATGCGCGGCTTCCGCCGCTGCGATCGCGTTCTCGATGGCCGCGAGGGCAGGGCGCGGAAGCACGTGCCTGACCTGCCATTCGGTCATCGCGAGGTGCTTCACGATGCGCTTGATGTCCACGGCGTCTACCAGCGACCCGAGCTGCCGCCGCCGCCGAAGCCGCCGCCGCCCCCGCTGAAGCCCCCGCCACGGCCGACGCCTCCGAAGCCGCCATGATGACCACCACCGCCGTACCAGCCGCCGTGCCGACCCACGCCGCCGCCGACCAGCGTGAACAGGAAGGCGATGACGCCTGCGGCCAGCGCCATCGCCGCCGCGCCGGCGAACACCCAGGCGAGGATCGCGATCGCGCCACCGGTGACGATGGAGCCGGGGACGCGACCCAACAGCGAACGCAACACCGTACCGCCGACGATCGCGAGCAGGAGGACGAGCGGGAGCAGTTGCTTCCCGTCGGCATCGCCGGCGACCGCGCTGGGTCGAGGCGGTGGTAGCGGCTCGCCATCGACGACGCGGATCATCTGGTCGATCCCAGCGGAAATACCGCCGTAGAAATCGCCTTCCTTGAAGCGCGGCGTGATCGTGTCGCCGATGATCCGTCGACTGGAAGCGTCGGTGAGCGAACCTTCCAATCCGTAGCCGACCTCGATGCGCATCGTCCGATCGTTCTTCGCCACCAGCAGGATGGCGCCGTCGTCGACTTTCTTGCGCCCCAACTTCCACTGCTCGACGACGCGCAAGGCGTACTGCTCGATCGACTCGGGGGCGGTCGTGGGCACGATCAGCACCGCGATCTGGCTGCCTTTCTTCGCTTCGAATGCCTGCAACGTCCGCTCCAGCGTCGACTGCTGTTCGCGGGTGAGCGTCGCGGTCTGGTCGACGACGCGGCCGCTCAGCGGTGGAACCGGAAGCTGCGCGGCGACGATTCCCGCCGAAACGAGGAGGAACGCGGCGAAGAGTGCCGCCTTCGCCTTCGCTGCCATCATTTGACCGCGCCTTGGCCGTCCGCGACCGGCGGTTTGGCCGCGGGTGCCTTGAAGTCCACGGTGGGGGGGTTGGCGATCGCCTTCTCGTCGCCCACGGTGAAGTTGGCTTTCTCCTTGTAGCCGAACGCCATCGCCGTGAGATTGGACGGGAACGAGCGCACTGTGACGTTGTAGTTCTGCACCGACTGGATGTAGCGGTTGCGCGCCACGGCGATCCGGTTCTCCGTGCCCTCGAGCTGCGACTGCAGTTCGCGGAAATTGGCGTCGGATTTCAATTGCGGATAGTTTTCGGACACCACCAGCAATCGAGAGAGCGCGCCCGAGAGTTCGCCTTGCGCGGCTTGGAACTTGGCGAATGCCTGAGGATCGTCGATCAATTGCGGGGTGGCCTGGATCGATCCCACACGCGCGCGCGCCTCGGTGACCCGGGTCAGGACTTCCTTCTCCTGCTCGGCGTAGCCCTTGACCGTGTTGACCAAGTTCGGCACCAAGTCCGCGCGCCGCTGATACTCGTTCAGCACTTCCGACCAACTCGCTTTGATCTGTTCGTCGTTGACCTGCAGCGTGTTGTAGCCGCAGCCGCCGAGGCTCACCGCGAGTACGAGGGCCACGAGTGTCCATGCTTTGCTGGCGCCGCGGCGATGCCGCCGCTTGCGACCGGCGGCCTGGCCGGCGCGTCGTTGCGCCGTTCCTCCTCCGCGGCAAGTAAGCCGAGAGGCTTGTTGCGAAAAGAGTCCACTGCTTCGCTAGCCGGTCCATGACGTTCTCCCGATCAATTCGCGCGCCCGCCGGCGTCTTCGCGATACAGGTCGCCGCGGGTCAACGGCACCTCGGCGAATCCGTCGCGCCGCTTCGCCGCGAGGATCTGGTAGACGCCGATGTCGCCGCGCTCGAATTCCATCGCGCACGCCGCCATGTACAAGTGCCAGACCCGATAGGTCGACTCGCCCACTTGGCGCACTGCTTCGCTCCGGTGGCGCTCGAGCCGACCGACCCAATGCCGGAGGGTCATCGCGTAATGGCGACGTAGCGCCTCCACGTCGAGGATCTCGAAACTCGCGCGTTCCATGACCCGCTGCACGTTCCCGACCGTGTCCAGTTCGCCGTCGGGAAATACATAGCTGTTGATGAAGTCGGTGGAGGTGGTCTTGTGCCAACCCTCTTCGTCGTGCGTGATGCCGTGATTGAGGAACAGCCCGCCGGGACGCAGCGAGCGGTACACCGTTGTGAAGTAGCCCGGCAGGTTCGCGAGACCGACGTGTTCGAACATGCCGACGCTCGCGATCTTGTCGTACGCGTCGCGTTCCTCGAGGTCGCGGTAGTCCCGCAGTTCGATCCGGACGCGATCCTGCAATCCCTCTTCGCGAATGCGGGCCGACGCGTAGGTGTGCTGCTCGCGGCTCAGCGTGATGCCGTGCGCGTGGACCCCGTAGTGCTTGGCGGCCCACAGCGCCAATGCGCCCCAACCGCAGCCGATGTCGAGAAAGCGCTCTCCGGGCGCGAGGCGAAGCCTCCGGCAGATGTGGTCGAGCTTGTTGTGCTGGGCTCGATCGAGGGTGTCGTTCGAATCTTCGAAGTAGGCGCAGGAATAGACCATGCGCTCGTCGAGCCAAAGGCGATAGAACGCGTTCGACACGTCGTAGTGGAACGAGATCGCGCGTTCGTTCTCGCGCTTCGAGTGGCGGCGCACGATGCGGGCGAGCAGCGGGCGACGCCGCGCCGATCCATCGAGAGCGGGGTGGGCGTCGACTCGGCGCCGGTCGAGGGTCAGCGCCCGCGCCGCGAGTCCCAACCGCTCGCGCACCGGCAGGCGTTCGCCCGGCAGGTGGTCTTTGAGCGCCAGCGCCAGGTAGAGGTCCCCCTCGACATCGACGTGCCCGTTGAAGTACGCCTCGGCCAACCGCAAGGGATCGCGACTCAACACGATGTCGCGCACGGTCGATGGATGATGGAAGGCCAGCGTGAACTCCGGGACACCGGCGCCGAAGTTGGCCGTTTCGCCGGTCCACAGACGCACGGCCAGGTTGCCGGGGTACGCGCGGAAGACCGCGCGCAGGATGTGCAGCGCCGCCGCGGTACCCGTAGCACTCGCCCGAGCGATCGCGTCCGTTTCTCGCTTCATCGCGATCGTTCTCGATGTCACGTTCCGCAGCATCCCCGGCGTTGCGCGGCGCGGGTCGGCGCCGGCGTCACGTCGTAGCCGGCGCTGCGCAACGCATTCGCCATGGCGTCGACCGCCACCTTGCTTTCGTCGAACTGGACTTCGACCTGCTTTTTCGGCAGCGATACCGCGACATCGGCGACGCCCGGCAGCGCGGCGAGAGCATGCTTCACGCTCGCCACGCAACCGCCGCAAGTCATTCCCACGACATTCAGAACTTCGGTCTTCATGGCTTTCTCCATCGATGAATCGTGCGGATCGACGGATCGCCTGCCCGGGCGATCCCATTCGTCTTCACGTGTACTGCCCGCGCTGCGCCGCAGGGCGGTGCGCCGCGCGTCCAAGGGTCGTGGGATCGCCCACGCCGCGCACGGCGGCGAGCTCGGTATCGTCGAGCCAGACGTTCGGCTCCACCTCACGCGCGCCGGCGAGAGCCTGTAGCGCGTGCGCCCATGTGCAGCGGTTGGCGAAGAGCATTCCCGGTGTGTCGAGCGTCCCGCCGCGATTGACGAAACCCAACCAGCGGGTGCGCTCGCGGCCGGTGTCGAGCGCGCGCAGGACACCGCACATGGGTTCGGGCGCGCATGGTGAGTAAAGACGCGGTACGGCGCGGTCTGCGGAAACAGTCGCTCGCGCAGCGCCTGACGGCATGCATAGAATTCGCTTCGTGCTCGTCGCGGCCCTCGCGGAAGCGCCCGGGCTCCTTGAATAGACCACGGCGTGGGCGACACCGTGTGGGCGAGGCGGTCGGAAGCGCGCAACGCTTCGTGCAGCTGGTAGGCGCCGATGGCGGCTACGACGACGTGTTCGTCCGCGGCCCCGTAACCGCGCGGACCGCGCCGTCGCGGGCGAGCGTTTCCGCCTGCGCGCGGTCGAAGATGTCGGCGAGCGGCCGTTTGGGCACGACCAGCGTCGCGATCGTGCCGTGGGTCGCGTACACCGCGCGCAACGCCGCGACCGCCGAATTCCAATCCGCGGGGAAGATCACGCGCGCCGTATCCGCCATCTCGCCCAGCATGACCTCTGCGAACGTCGTGTCCTGATGGGAGAGTTCGTTCTTGCCGTTCTCCCAGGCGTGCGAGGTCGCCACGATCGGGACCGAGAGCCAGCGCGCGGAGCGCTCCCGCGGCGGCCTGTTGGCGCGCGAAGATGATCTCCTGACGCAGGGCTCCCAGCATCTTCGGTGCGAAGGCTTCGTAGGTCACGACCAGGTTCAGTCCGCCCTTGTTGCCGAGCGCGGCGGCGACCACGGCTTCCTCGTTGAGCGCGGTGACGACCGCCCCGTCCACCGCTTCGGCGACACCGGCTTCCGGATGCGTCACGCGATGCCGGAGCGCATCCAGCGTGCGGCCATCGGTTGCTGCGCAGTTCGTCCGGATTGGCCGACACGCAAGCGCAACCAGGGTTGGCCGCGACCAGATCCACGAACGCGGCGTCGACGCCGTCCATCGGCGGCAGGGCCGTGCCCGCTCGCCTGCGCCACCGTACCGGAGGCAGCGTGGGCAATGGCACGTCGCGGCGAGCGAGCGGATGATCGCGCTCGCGCGTACGCGTCCTTGCGCCCGATGTCGGTTGAGATTCTCTACCGACTGGTGCAGGGCAGCGGGTCGACCCACAGCGCTCGCGCCGCGTCGTTGAACGCTCGACGTGCCGCATCGTCCGTCGCGGGGTTGCTTCCGAGCGGAAGGTTGTGCGCGAGGCTGGTCCCCGCGCCGGGAAAGCCAGCGAAGCCCTTGACGGTCTCGGCGATCGCATAAGGCACGCGCACCGGGTAGGCTCGCTCGCCGCGCGCGACAGCCGCGCCTTCCGCGGCGAGCGCCGTTTCCATCTTCACGATGGCCCAAAGGAATGCCGCGGGATCGCGCCCGTCGATGAGCAGCGGATCGAAGCGGTTCAAGCGCAGGTGCTCCTTGAACCACGGCACGCCGCCTTCCTGCGCCATTTCCGTCCGCTCTTCGATGCGGCGGCCGTTGACGATCATGATCGGCAGCACGGCGCCGCTGTCGGCGGCGCGCCACCAGCGTGCCGTCCAGTCGCTGCCGCGCTGCTCCTCGAACGCGCCGTCGCTCAAGAAGGCCACCAGACTCTCTCCCGGCAACGGCATGTGGGGATACTGCAGCTCGGCGAAGCCGAGATACCCGCCTTCCATGAGTCCCCCGGCGGTATGCGCGTTGACGTGGCTTCCCAGCGGCGAAGCGGGGCGGCCGTCGGCGGTGATCGCATAGGAATAGAAGTCGCTCGTGAAGCGCGATAGGCCGGCATCGCAGAGCGCGTAACGCTCGGCGTGCGCGGGATGCAGGTTCCCCACCAGGACATTGGTGGCGTCGATGGCGGCGACACAATGACCCTGGCCCATCAGCCACGAGCGCGTGGTGCCCGACAGGGTGTTCGCCGCCAGATAGCCCACGTACGCCGGCACCATGTTGAGCGAGCCCCCGGTGTGGCCCTCCGGCTGGGCTTTGAACTCGCGAGAGGCGAGGGGGCGCCCGTCGAGGGCGACGGTATTGGCGTACGTCATGTGCACCACCAGCCACATGGCGGCGCTCGCCACGCGGTCGGCGGCCCGCAACACTCCGTAGACATCGGCCTCGTCCGCGATCGCCCCGGGCCCGGTCGACGAGCGCACGAGTTCGTGAATCCGCACTTGCGTGTGCACGTGATGCCGAATCACGCCGTAGCCCTTCGCCCATTCGGCGAAGGCGGGGCTGTCGCGGCGGTAGCGCGCTGCGAGGTCGGCGTAGTCGTGTTGTTCGCGATCCTCGACACCGATCCGGTCGGGATGGGTGTAGGGGAACGCGGGGCCTTCGCGGACCGCGCCTTCGTCGATCGGACGCACCACCGGCCCGCTCGCCTCATCCATGCGCGGCCTCGCGCGGCGGTTCGTCGCTGTCGGTGCGCAGCAGCGCCGCGACGCTCGCGGCGATGCCGGGGTCGAGGTCGATGCCGTTGCTCGCGTGGGGCACGGTATTGCAGGTGACCACCGTCGCCGCACCGGCGGCCTGCAACGCTCCGTACGCGTCGTCGGCGAAGATCGCGTGGACCCCGACACAGATCGGAGAAGGGGCGCCGGCCTCCGTCAGATGGCCGATGGCGGCGATCATCGTCCGCGCCGTGGCGATGATGTCGTCGATCAGGATCGGCGTGCGGTCGCGCCAACGCTCGATGTGCGGCACGGAGACCTTCACGTCGCGGTCGCCCGTTCGCGTCTTCTCGAGGACCACATACGGCGCCTTCGCGTCGCGCGCGACGCTCGCGACCCACTGTTCGCTTTCGCCATCGGGACCGACCAGCACGGGGGCCCGCACGTTGTCCCGAATCCATTGCGCGATCAGCGGCGCGGCGTGCACGACGCGGTCCGGTATCGAATACACGGCGCCGAGTGCGGCGTAGCGATGCAGGTGCGGATCGACGGTGACGATCCAATCCGCCGCCTTAGAAAGCAATCGGGCGAACGTCACCGAGGTGATCGCCTCGCCCGGCTTGAACCGCGCGTCCTGCCGCATATACGGCAGGTAAGGCACCACGAGGCCGCAGCGCGTCGCACCCGCGTCGCGCGCGGCATCCAAGGCGAAGAGCAGCGGCAACAGCTTCGCGTCCGGTCGATCGAGCGTGCACACGAAAATCGCTTCGCGACCGGCGAGCGGGGTGTCGATGCGCGCGTACGATTCTCCATCCGGAAAGCGGTGCAGCGCGAGGGCGCCGATCTCGCTTCGCGTGCGCTGCGCGATCGCGCGCGCGAGCGACTCGTTGCCGGGAAGGGCGAACACCACGCCGCTCACGCCGCCGTCTCGATGCGAACGATGTCGGGCTCGCCCTGGACGTAGTCGAACGCGTAGTCGAGTTCGCCGGACGCGTGGGCGTGGACGATGTAGAGCGGTTGCCCGCGCTCGACGCGGGTGCCCAGCGGCGCCAGGAACTCAAGACCGGCGGCCGCGGCGCGCGGCGCGCCCGCGAGCTTGGCCACGCGGGCCAGGCGGCGATTGTCGATGGCGGCGATCCGTCCGGCGAAGGGGGCTTCGAACGGGCGTTGCACGACGCTGCGCGGCGGTGCGCGCAGGCCGCCTTGCGCGGCGCAGATCGCTTGGAACTTGTTCCACGCCCGACCTTCGTCGAGGAGCGTCGTCGCGAGCCGCATTCCCATGCCTGGGTCGGCTGCGCGTCCCGCTTCGAGGATGGCGCCGGCGAGGGTGATCGCACGCGCGCGAAGATCGGCGGGAGCATCGCGAGTCCCCTGCAGCACGGCGAGTACGTCGCGCGCTTCCAGCGCCGGACCGATTCCGCGGCCCACCGGTTGGCTGCCGTCGGTAACCACCACCTGCACGGCGATGCCCACCGCGCTACCGACCGCCGCGAAGCGTTCGGTGAGCCGTGCGGCCGCTTCCGCGGAGCGCACTTTCGCGGTGGGGCCGAGCGGCATGTCGATCACGACGTGCGTCGCCCCCGCCGCGGCCTTCTTCGACAACACCGAAGCGACCAGCTGTCCCTCGCTGTCGACATCGAGCGGTCGCTCGACACCGATCAGCATGTCGTCGGCGGGACTCAGGCCCACCGTGCCGCCCCATACGACGCAGCCGCCTTCGCGCTCGACCACGCGGCGCATCGCGGCGATGTCGAGATCGACCGGGGCCAAGGTCTCCATCGTGTCCGCTGTTCCCGCGGGCGAGGTGATCGCGCGCGACGAGGTCTTGGGAATCGTCAAGCCGGCGGCGGCGACGATCGGGACGACGAGGAGCGTGGTGCGGTTACCCGGCAGCCCGCCCACGCAATGCTTGTCCATCACCTGGTCGCGCGGCCAGCGAACGCGCTCGCCCACCTCGATCATGGCGCGGGTGAGCGCGGTGATCTCGCCCGTATCGAGACGGTCGCCGGCGCAGGCGGTGACG
>JBGAIS010000058.1:0-20306 GCA_044225355.1 Casimicrobiaceae bacterium
ACTGCGCGCCCGTCGACACTCGGCACGTGCCGGTGCCTAGGCTCGGGCTCGTCATGCGGTACTCGCACGTCATGTACGTGCCGCGCGGCCCGTAGGCGCTGGCGACGCCCGCGCGGTCGTCCCCCGGAGCGCGGGTCGCCTCGCCGACCAGGATCTCGCCCTGGTAGTCGAGCTGGAAGCGGCCCTTGCCGGCGGCGGTGTTGGTGACGGTGCCGGCGAGCATGTCGGTGCGCGTCGCGAGGTCGTTGGACGGGTACAGCCGCGCCTGGAGGACGGGAGGCGCGACCGGCGCCGCGTAGACCGGGGCCGGCGCCACCGGCACGGCGAGGGCGGCGGGGTGGATGGGGGTGCCGTCCGGCGCCACGGGCACGACGTAGCAGCCGGCCAGCGCGAAGGCGGCGATCGAGCCTGCGATGAGCACGCGGGGCGAAGTGCGCAGCATGGAGAGCCTTGGGTCGGATGCGGGCACATGCCCGCGACCGGACGTTCCGCCGCCGCGCGCCCCGCGTAAAGCGCGATCCGCGAAAGTCGCGCCGGACGCTACCGCGGGTGTCAGCCCGCGCGACCGGCCTTGCGCGCGCCGCCCGGATCGAGCTCGAGCAGGCGCTCGGACGGCCCGGCCATCGCGCCGTCGCGGCGGAGCTTGCCGAACGCGCGAAGCTCCCATGGCCTCATCGCGACCAGCAGGCTCGTGCCGAAGCGCTGCGCGAGCGGCAGGCCGAGGTCGCCACGATGCCGGTGCGCGAAGTCGCGCGCGACGCGGCGCAGCTCCACCGCGAGCTCGGCGATGGACGCGCTGCTCAGCATTCCGCTCAGGAAGAGGAAGACCTCGCCGTTGCGGTCGAAGCTGCTCGCGAGGTACTCGGCCTCCACGCGCGAGCGGAAGTAGCGCTCGATCGGCCCGCCGGGACGCCACGCGAACGACCGGCTCACGAGCGGGCGGATGCGGTTGCCCGGGAGGAGCTCGAGGATGCGCAGGCGATCGAGGCGCGCCAAGCATCGCACGCATTGGGCGTCGGTGAGCGCGTAGGTGGCGACGATCTGCTCGAACGTCCAGTTGTTGACCGCGCACCATGCGACGAGCAGGAGCGCGGGGTCGGAGACGATCTCCCTCTCCTGCGCGTCCGAGAGCTGCTCGACGCCGGGAGCCTCCTCGGTCGCGGCGGCCGCGAGGTCGGAGAAGTCGATGCGCGCGTAGCGGCACACGTCCTCGAGGCGCTGCAGCGTGAAGTCGCCGCGCGAGAACATGCGCTTGACCGCCGCCTGCGAGAGCCCGAGCCCCTGCGCGACGTCGGCGTACGTGATGCCGCGCGACTTCAGCATCCGCTTCAACGCACCGACCACCGCCGCAGCCTGCATGCCCGATTCCCTCAGGTCATTAACTGTGCGCCATCCTCTGGCCGTGCTCGCGCGTGGCGTGGAAGCCGACCTGCGGCCACCGCTCCTGCGCGACCTGGAGGTTGAAGCGGTTGGGGGCCAAGTAGACGGGGTTGCCGTCGACGTCGGTGGCGAGCGACGCCGCGCGGTCGCGCTCGAAGTCGCGGCGAACCTTGTCGTCGGGATAGGTGAGCCATCGCGCGGTGGCGATCCCGGCGTCGTCGTACACGGCGTCGACCTTGTACTCGCTCGCGAGCCTTGCCGCGACCACCTCGAACTGGAGCTGGCCGACCGCGCCCAGGAGTAGGTTGTTGCCGACGAGCGTCTCGAACACCTGGATGGCGCCTTCCTCGCCCAGCTCCGTGAGGCCCTTCTGGAGCTGCTTCGCCTTGAACGGGTCGCGCGGCCGCGCCACGCGGAACAGCTCGGGCGCGAAGTACGGGATGCCCTTGTATCCCAGCGCCTCGCCCTCGGTGAGCGTGTCGCCGATCTGGAGCTGGCCGTGATTGTGGATGCCTATGATGTCGCCCGCGACGGCGTCCTCGCTCTGCACGCGCTCGTTGGCCATGAACGTCATGACGTTGCCGAGCTTGATCTCGCGGCCCATGCGCTGGTGCTGCACCTTCATCGCGGGCGAGTAGCGTCCCGAGCACACGCGGAAGAACGCGATGCGGTCGCGGTGGCGCGGATCCATGTTCGCCTGGATCTTGAACACGAATCCCGAGAACGGCTTCTCCTCGGGCTCGACCATGCGCGGCCCGCCGTCGCGCGGCTGCGGGGGGGGCGCCCACTCGGTAAGCGCGGAGAGGATCTCCTGCACGCCGAAGTTGTTGATGCCCGACCCGAAGAACACGGGCGACTGCCGGCCCGCCAGGAACTCCGCGAGGTCGAACGGCGGGCTCGCGCTGCGCAGGAGCTCGACGTCGCGGCGCAGCGCGTCGATCTCCTGCGGGAAGAGCTCCGCGAGGCGCGGGCTGTCGATGCCCTCGATGAGCTCGGCGTCGTCGCTGCGACGCTCCTCGCCGGGCGTGAAGCGCATGAGGCGATCGCGGCGCAGGTCGAACACGCCGCGGAACGCCTTGCCCATGCCGATGGGCCAGGTGACGGGCGCGCAGTCGATGGCGAGCACCGACTCGATCTCCTCCACCAGCGACAGGGGCTCGCGCACCTCGCGGTCCATCTTGTTGATGAACGTGATGATGGGCGTGGCGCGCAGGCGGCACACCTCGAGGAGCTTGATCGTCTGCTCCTCCACGCCCTTCGCGGCGTCGATGACCATGACCGCGGCATCGACCGCGGTGAGCACGCGGTAGGTGTCCTCCGAGAAGTCCTGGTGCCCCGGCGTGTCGAGGAGGTTGATGGTGTGCCCGGCGTAGTCGAACTGCATCACCGAGCTCGTCACCGAGATACCGCGCTGCTTCTCGACCTCCATCCAGTCGGACGTCGCGTGGCGCGCGCTCTTGCGCGCCTTGACCGTGCCCGCCATCTGGATCGCACCGCCGTACAGGAGGAGCTTCTCCGTGAGGGTGGTCTTGCCGGCGTCCGGGTGGGAGATGATGGCGAACGTGCGCCGGCGCGCGACGTCGCGCACGAGGTCGGCGGGGTGGGACGTCGCGCTCACTGGATTCCTCTCCGTGCCTTCCACTGCGGGGCCGCGTTGCGCCTGGTTCGCGCGCGGGAAGTGCCTCGCGCCCGCGGCCATTTTACGGGCCCCCAAATAAAAACCGCCCAGCCGTAAACGGCGGGCGGCATAAAGGAGTCAGTCCGGAGTATAGCAGGAATTGCGCGAGCGCGCCCTCACTTACGTCGCGGGGAGCACCTGACGCGCGAGCGGCGGCGGCGTCAGCTCGGCGGCACCTGGCCCGTCAGCTCGCGACGGAGGGCGCGCAGCTTGTCCTTCACCCGGGCGGCGTTGGCGGGGCCCATGCGCATCAGGATCTTCTGGCCGGCGGAGCGGTCCTCGAGCGACGGATCGGCGTACTCGTACAGGACCTTCGGCTGGACGAGCCGCGCCTGGCCGGCATCGGGGGCCGCCAGCATGTCGTCGATGGCCTCCACAAGGCGGTCGTTGAAGTAGCCCGTGGGATAGCCCAGCTCCTGGTACGCCGCCTGGAAGAGCGGATAGAGCTTCACGTACGCGGCCACGAGGCGCTTCGCCTCGACGCCCTCCATGACGACGAGGTAGGCGCGGTAGCGAAGCGCGTTGTCGGGCGCGATGGCCAGCGCGTCGCCGCTGCCCGTGACCGCGAAGGCGCCCGCCACCGGCTTGACCGGCATCAGCCGCGCGGCGACGGTCTTGCGCGGGAGGTTGTCGATCGTCGCGACGAAGCGGCGCACGACGGCGTCCAGGTTGAAGTAGCGGGCGAGCGTGTCGTTGCCGAAGAGCTTGGCGAGCGCGTCCTTCGCGGTGGGGTCGCTCTCGGCGAGCGCAGGCAGCGGCGTGGCGGGGGCTTCGGGAATGGGATGGGCGATGGCGGGCGCCTCGGCGACCGGCGAGGCCGGGGCGGGCGCCGGCGGCGCGACCGGCGGGGGCGGCGCGGCCTCGGGCACGCTCGCTGGCGCCAGTAGCTGTACGAGAGAAGTCCGGCGGCCACGACGGCGAGCGCGAGCCACACGAGCGGATTGTTCTTCATGGCGTATCCTCCAATGCGAGCGTTTGGACTCGCGCCGTCGCGTTGGTTGCGCGGCGCATTTCGATGATGAAAGCCTCATGGATTATCGATCGTTGCTCGTGCATCTCGATGACGGCGACGCGGCCTGCCTCCGGGACGTCGCGGCGATGCTCGCGAAGCGCTTCGGCGCGACGCAGGCGCGCGTACCTCATTGCCCACGAGCGAGCTCACGCCTTTCGCGTCGGCGATGCTTCCAGACGCCATCGTCGAGGCGCGACTTCGCGAGACCGGCGACGCGCAGGCGCGCGCCGAGGCGCGGCTGCGCGAGGCGGCCATCCGCCACACGCTCACGGGCGCGACGTTCGCGGCTCCGCGGGCGCCGCGGTCGACGCCGCGATCCAGCACGCGCGCTACGCCGACATGAGCTCGTCGCGCAGCCGTCGGCCGACGCGCCGGACGCGAGCTTCGCGAGCGAGCTCGCGCACGCGGTGCTCATGCAGTCCGGCCGGCCGGTGCTCGTGGTGCCGCGGGCGGGAACGTTCGCGAGCGTGGGCGAGCGCGTCCTCGTCGCGTGGAAGGAGTCGCGCGAATCGGCGCGCGCGGTGGCCGACGCGCTGCCGTTCCTGCGCAAGGCGAGCAAGGTGCGCGTGGTCACCGTGGGCGCCGGCGGCGAGGAGGACGTACGCGAGGCGCTCGCCGACAAGGGGATCGCCGCGTGGCTCGCGCTGCAAGGCGTCGAGTGCGACGTGCGCCGCGAGGTCGCGGAGGACGTCGACGCCGGCAACCTCATCCTGTCGCGCGCGGCGGACTTCGGTGCGGACCTCGTGGTGATGGGCGCGTACAGCCGGCCGCGGCTGTCGGAAGTGGTGCTGGGCGGCGTGACGCGCCTCATGCTCGAGACGATGACCGCGCCGGTGCTGATGTCGCACTGACCGGGGCCCGCCGGATGGGGCCGCGCCTCATCGCCCACTTGGACATGGACGCCTTCTACGCGTCCGTCGAGCTCCTGCGCTACCCGGACCTCGCGGGCAAGGCGGTGGTCGTGGGCGGCGGTCGCAAGTCGATGCCGGAGGACGTGATCGACCCCGTCACGGGGCAGGCGTCGCGCCGCTACCAGACGCTCGCGACGTACGTGGGGCGCGGCGTGGCCACCACGGCGTCGTACGCCGCCCGCAAGCTGGGCGTGGGGTCGGCGATGGGCCTCATGAAGGCCGCGAAGCTCGCGCCTGACGCGATCCCGTTGCCCGCCGACTTCGACGCCTACCGGCGCCACTCGCGCGCCTTCAAGGCCGCGGTGCGCGCGATCGCGCCGGTGATCGAGGACCGCGGCATCGACGAGATCTACATCGACCTCACCGGTGCGCCCTCGCGGAGCACGAGGGCGAGGCCGAGGACGACGCCGACGCCTGGTGGCGCGCGCGGGACGTCGCCAAGGCGTTGAAGGAGGCCGTGCGCGACGCGACGGATTGTCGTGCTCCATCTCGGTGGCGCCCAACAAGCTCCTGGCCAAGATCGCGTCGGAGCTCGACAAGCCGGACGGGCTCACGATCCTGCGGCCCGACGACATCGCCACGCGCGTGTGGCCGCTCACGCCGCGCAAGATCAACGGCATCGGGCCGAAGGCGAGCGAGCGGCTCGCGGGGCTCGGCATCACGACCATCGGCAAGCTCGCGCATGCCGACGCCGCGTGGCTCGTGGAGCACTTCGGCCGCAACTACGGCGCGTGGCTCGCGCGCGCCGCGCGCGGCGAGGACGATCGCCCCGTGGTCACCGACAGCGAGCCCGTGTCGATCAGCCGCGAGACGACGTTCGACCGGGACCTGTCGGCGACCCGCGATCGGGCGGAGCTCTCGGAGATCTTCACGGACCTCTGCGTGCGCCTCTCGGACGACCTCGCGCGCAAGGGCTACGCGGGACGCACCATCGGCATCAAGCTTCGCTTCGACAACTTCAGGACCGTCACGCGCGATCGTACGCTGCCGGTCGCGACGCAGGATGCGGCCACCATCCGGCGCGCGGCGGGCGAGTGCCTGAAGCGCGTGCCGCTCGAGCGGCGCATCCGGCTCCTGGGCGTGCGCGTCGGGTCGCTGTCTCCCGCGGCGACCGAGGCGTCGGGTCCTGTCCCGCAAACACGCTAGAAGGGCCGGACGCCGATGAGCGGCCCGTGCAGCCACATGCCGAACACGGCCCACGCGACGATGCCGATGACCCCCGCGAGCACGTCGCGGCCGATCGATCCCGGCGGATATACGCGTCCGCTCGCGCGGTCGCGGCGGCGGCAGGAGGCGAAGTCGACGATCGCCCAGGCGAGGAAGCTGCCGAAGAGCACGATGTCGGCGAGCGTGCCGTTCGACAGGAGGTGCGCGAAGGCCCACAGCTTCACGCCCGCGAGCATCGGGTGCCCGATGGCGGCCTTGATCCTCGTGCCGCGCATGTTGCCCGCGACGACCAGCACGAGCGCGGGAAGCACGAGGAGCGACGTGACGTAGCGCGTCCACGAGGGCGGCGACCAGATCGCGACGGGATCGAGGCGCGCCTGGCCGTAGCCCCAGATCACGAGCGCGAGGCCCGCGAGCGAGACGACCGAGTAGATCGCCCGCCAACCGCCCGCGCCGAAGCGCGCGACCTGCGCGCTTCTCCAGTCGTCGGCGAAGATGCGGATCGAATGGAGGCCCAGGAAGACGATGAGTCCGGCGACGAGCCAGGGCATGTTCGCGTGCCGAAAGGTTAAGATGACGGCCGCATCTTACTTCAGCCCACGCCTCGCATCTCGACCTTCCCCATGACCACCCACGCCAACAACGCGCGCTACGGCAGCGGAAAGTCGGTTCGCCGTGTCGAAGACGAGGCGCTCCTCACGGGGCGCGATCGGTTCGCCGACAACGTCTGCCTGCCCGACCAGGCGTATCTCGTGTTCGTGCGCTCGCCGCACGCACACGCGAAGCTCGCGTCGATCGATACGTCGGCCGCCAAGGCGATGCCGGGCGTGCTCGCGGTGATCACGGGCGCCGACCTCGCGCAGGCGGGCGTGAAGCCGCTCGTGCAGTCCGCGGACTTCAAGCGGCCCGACGGCTCGCCTACCGCGGCGCCGCCGCAGCACGCGATGGCGATCGACACTGCGCGCTACGTCGGCGAGATCGTGGCCGCCGTCGTGGCGGGGACGCGCGAGCAGGCGCGCGACGCCGCGGAGAGCGTCGACGTGCGCTACGAGCCGCTGCCGATGGTCGCGACGCTCGCCGACGCCGTCGCCAAGAACGCGCCGCTCGTGTGGGCCGGCGCGCCGGGCAACGTCGCGTGCGCCGCGAGGCACGGCAACGCCGAGGCCGCGACCCTCGCCATCACGGCCGCGGCGCACGTGGTGACGCTCGACATCGACAACCATCGCGTCGCGCCGTCGCCCATCGAGCCGCGCGCGACGCTCGCGGCGTACGACAAGGCGACGGACCGCATCACGCTCTACCTCACGTGCCAGACGCCGACCGGCGTGCGCGACGAGCTCGCGAGCGAGGTGCTGGGCATCGCGCCCGACAAGATCCGCGTCGTCGTGGGCGACGTGGGCGGTGGCTTCGGCATGAAGACGGCGCTGTACTGCGAGGACGTCGCGGCGGCGTGGCTCGCGCGCCACCTCGGCCGGCCGGTGAAGTGGACGGCCGACCGCATCGAGGAGTTCCTGTCGGCCACGCACGGGCGCGACCTCGCGAGCCGCGCCACCCTCGCGCTCGACGAGGACGGCAAGATCTGCGCGCTGCGCGTGCACTCGCACGCCAACCTGGGCGCCTACGCCACCCCCGCGGGCGCGATCATCCAGCTCCTCATCGGGCCCTGGGTGTCGACGAGCGTGTACGACATCGGGACCATCGACATCCGCATCGAAGGCGTGCTCACCAACACGACGCCCACGGGCCCGTATCGCGGAGCGGGGCGGCCCGAGGCCATCTACACCATCGAGCGGCTCATCGACGCGATCGCACGCGAGTCGGGCATCGATCGCGTGGAGATCCGCAGGCGCAACATGATCCGGCCGGTGCAGATGCCCTACCGGAACGCGATGGGCAAGACGTACGACACGGGGCAGTTCGCGCGCGTGCTCGACCTCGGGCAAGCGCACGCCGACTGGGAGGGCTTCGAGGCGCGCGCGGCGGCATCGAAGGCGAAGGGGCGACTGCGCGGGCGCGGCATCGCGACGTTCATCGAGTGGACCGGCGCCGAGGTCTTCGAGGAGGTGGTCACGGTGACCGTCGCCGACGGCGGCATCGAGATCTTCTCCGCGACGCAGCCCATGGGCACGTCGCTGTCGACCACGTTCACGCAGCTCGCGGTCGACGTGTTCGGCGTGGCGCCGGACAAGATCCGCTTCGCGTTCGGCGACACGGACCGGGGCACGGGCTTCGGCAGCGCGGGCTCGCGCTCGCTCTTCGTCGGCGGATCGGCCGTGCACGTGGCGTCCGAGCGCACGGTGAAGAAGGCGCACGACCTCGCGGCGGAGGACCTCGAAGCCGCGGCCGGCGACATCGAGTACCGCGACGGCGTGTTCCGCATCGCCGGCACCGATCGCTCGGTGGGGCTCTTCGAGCTCGCGGACAAGCAGGCCGACCGCCGCATCGTGCTCGTGTCGCAGAGCAAGGTGTCGGAGGCCACGTGGCCCAACGGCTGCCACGTCGTCGAGGTGGAGGTCGACCCGGAGACGGGGCACGTCGCCGTCGACAACTACTGGTCCGTGAACGACATCGGGCGCGTGATCAACCCGATGGTCGTCGCGGGGCAGCTCGAGGGCGGCGCGACGCAGGGCATCGGGCAGGCGCTATGCGAGCGCGTGGTCTTCGACCGGGAGTCGGGGCAACCCCTCACCGGGACGTTCATGGACTACGCGATGCCGCGCGCGTCGGACGTGCGTCATTTCGCCATGACGACCGACGAAGCGACGCCCTCGACCAACAATCACCTGGGCGTCAAGGGCGTGGGCGAGTTGGGTACCATCGGCGCCACGCCGGCGGTGGCCAACGCGGTGCTCGACGCGCTCGCCCGTGCGTACCCCAAGCTCGCGGTGGACGAGCTGTCGATGCCGTTCACCGCGGAGCGCGTGTGGCGGGCCGTGGAGAAGGGCCGCCGGGCGTAGCCGGCCTTACCGGCGCAGGATCCGTCCGCGCCGCCAGAACGCGAGCACGATGCCGCCGCCGATGAGCCCGCCCAGGTGCGCGAAGTGGGCCACGCCCGCCTGCGTGCCGGTGACGCCGAGATAGAGCTCCACCGCGGCGTAGATCAGCACGAACACCCGCGAGGGGATGGGCACCGGCAGCAAGAGGAAGAACACCTTGTTGTGCGGGAAGTAGATCGCGTAGGCCAGGAGCAGGCCGAAGACGCCGCCCGAGGCGCCCACCGTGGGGTAGATCTGTTGCGTGAGGCCCGTGAACACGACCTGCGTGACGCCCGCGGCGACCACGCTCGCGAGGTAGTAGACGAGGTAGCGACGCGTCCCCACCACGCGCTCGATGGCGCCTCCGAACATGTACAGCGCGAACATGTTGAAGAGGAGGTGCACGATGTCGCCGTGCAGGAATCCGTAGGTGACGAGCTGCCAGAGGCGGAAGCTCACCTGGCCTCCCGATGCCGCTTGCGCGTCGAGCGGCCACAGGGCCAGCGGGTAGGCGAAATCGGGCAACGCCGACTGCGCGAGGAACGCGATGACGTTGACGACGATGAGGGCGAGGGTGACGGGAGGCATTCGGCGTAGGTGGTGGCGCGCCGTCGCGGGCGCAATGGCGGGGAACCTGGGCGGCATACCGGGGGTCTGTCGTGCATGCCCGGGAATCGGTCCCGGGGGCCCAAGCCTCGCGGCCGATTGCCCCGTGCCGCGTTGCCCTCCACTATAGTCGGTCCATGATGCCCGCTTCCCGCTCGATCGTCGTCCGTGCCGCGCTCGCGGTCCTGGCCGTGGCCCTCTTGGCCACCGGCTGCGCCTCGCTCGAGGAAAAGGAGCGCGAGTGGACCTTCCGCGTGGTGAAGGGCGACGCCGGCTGGTACAGCGGCACGCCGCGCGACGTGCAGGAGCTCTACCTTCCCGTCGGCGACGCGCCCGGCGCGCAAAGGATCCACGCCTGGTGGTGGCCGGACGCCAACCCCGACGCGCCGGTCGTCTACTACCTCCACGGTGTGCGCTGGAACCTGACGGGCCACGTCCGCCGCATGGAGCAGCTCCGCCAGTTCGGCTTCTCGGTGTTCGCCATCGACTATCGCGGCTTCGGCAAGAGCGACGGCGACCTTCCCTCGGAGGCGATGACCTACGAGGACGCCGCGGCCGGCTGGGCGTGGCTCGCGAAGAAGGTGCCCGATCCGTCGAAGCGCTTCGTGTACGGGCATTCGCTGGGCGGCGCCGTGGCGGTAGACCTCGCTTCGCGCCTGGCCGGCGGCGCGCCGCAGATGCGCGGGCTCATCGTCGAGTCCACGTTCACGTCGCTGCCCGACATCGCCGCCGAGCTCTCGTGGAGCTGGCTGCCGACGCGCCTCGTCATGAAACAGCGCTTCGACTCCATCGAGAAGATCCGCTCCGTGAACGTGCCGGTGCTGCTCGTGCACGGCACGGGCGATCGCTACGTGCCGGCCAGGTTCTCGCAGGCGCTGTACGACGCGGCGCCGTCGCCCAAGCGCCTGCTCCTCATCGAGAACGGCAGCCACAACAACGCGATGTGGATCGGCGACGCCCAGTACCGCAGCGCCGTGCACGAGTTCTTCGAGCTGGGCGAGCGCCCGACGCGCGCCGCGGGCGGCTCGTAGCGGAATCTTCGCGTTGACGGGCGACCGAGGGGCGCCCTAGTATCCGTCGCACTCCCGTCGTCCACTCCCGCATGAGCGCCTGGCGCCCCTGGCTGCCGATCATCCTCTGCTTCCTGGCCGGCGCCGCTCACGCGGCGACCGAGCTGGGCGTCGTCACGCTCGCCGACGGCGGCGCCACCGTGCTCCGCGGCGCCTCCTGGTACAAGGTCGTCCCCGGCATGGCGGTCGAGGACTCCGACATCCTGGCGGCCGGGGAGAAGACGCAGCTCCAGGTGGAGCTTGCGGCCGGGACGGTGGTGAGCTTCGCGGGCCCGGGCGCCGTGTATCTCACGCTCTCGAAGGAGGGGCCGGTCGTGCTCACCGGGACGTCCGGGGCGTTCAAGGCCGCCGTCAAGCCGCCTGGCGTGCGCCTGCGCCTGCCGCCGCTCGACGCGAGCGTGGCGGAGGGCGTCGTGGTGATCCGCTCCGGGGTGGAAAGCGCCGAGGTGTTCGTGGAGTCGGGGACGGCGCGCCTTTCGTCGGCGGGGCCGCCGGCCATCGCGAGGGACGCGAAGCGCGGCGAGTACTGGCACAAGTCCTCGGCGGGGCTGTCGACCCAGCCCGTCGCGCCCCGGTCGTTCGTCGAATCGCTGCCCCGGAACTTCCTCGACCCGCTTCCGGTGCTCGCGGCAAGGCTAAAATCGAAGCCCGTGCCTGTCCTCGACCACGAGGTCACGTACGCCGAGGCCGAGCCGTGGCTGGCACGCGACCGCGCGACGTTCGAGAAGCGCTTCGCGGTGCGGCTCAAGGACCCGGCGTTCCGCAAGGCGGTGGAGCCTTTCGTGGCGAGGTATCCGTCGTGGGACCGCATCCTCCACCCCGAAAAGTACGTACCGAAGACTGCCCCCAAGAAATAGCGAGCGAGGTCGCGGCATGAAGCTCATCGTCAAGTTCAACCTGGTGCTGTTCGGGATCTTCGCCCTGGGCTTCCTGGTGGCGGGATACGTCTCGCACCAGGCGCTGCAGGCCAACGCCCGCGAGGAGGTGCTGCAGAACGCGCGGCTCATGATGGAGGCGGCGCTCGCCACGCGCACGTACACCGCGAACCAGGTGAAGCCGCTCCTCGATTCGCAGATGCAGTACAAGTTCCTGCCCCAGACGGTGCCCGCGTACGCCGCCACCGAGCAGTTCAACGACGTGCGCAAGAAGCATCCCGACTACAGCTACAAGGAAGCGACGCTCAACCCGACCAACCCGCGCGACCGCGCGGCGGACTGGGAAGCGGACGTCGTGAACACGTTCCGCGCGACGTCGTCCACCACGGAGATCGTGGGCGAGCGCGACACGCCCACCGGCCGCAACCTCTATCTCTCGCGACCCATCCAGATCAAGAGCGCGGCGTGCCTGCCGTGCCACTCGACGGTCGAGGCCGCGCCCAAGACGATGATCGACCTGTACGGGCCCGCCAACGGCTTCGGCTGGAAGATGGAGGAGATCATCGGCGCGCAGATCGTGTCGGTGCCCATGGCGGTGCCCATCGAGCGCGCGAACAAGACGTTCAAGGCGTTCATGGCGTCGCTCGCGGCGGTGTTCGTCGCCATCTTCGTGCTGCTGAACGTGATGCTCTACACGATGGTGATCCGCCGCGTCGAGAGCCTCGCGGGCATCGCCGACCAGGTGAGCCTCGGCAACTTCGAGGCGGGCGAGTTCAAGACGCGCAGCCGCGACGAGATCGGCGTGCTGACCGAGGCGATGGGCCGCATGAAGGCGAGCCTCGTGCAGGCGATGAAGATGCTCGAGAGCTAGGCCCGGTCGAGCATGAACGCACGCGTGCCGTCCCCGTGAGCGAGCTCACGCGCCTCGGCAAGTACGACCTCCACGGCGCCCTCGGCAAGGGCGCGATGGGCATCGTCTACAAGGGCTTCGATCCGCACATCGAGCGCTTCGTCGCCATCAAGACCATCCGCAAGGACTTGGTCGAGCCGGAGGTCGTGCAGCAGTACATGGCCCGGTTCAAGAACGAGGCCCGGGCGGCGGGGCGGCTGCACCATCCCAACATCGTCGCGGTCTACGAGTACGGCGAGGACGAGAACGTCGCGTTCATCGCCATGGAGTACGTCGAGGGCGCGGGGCTGCGCGATCATCTCAATCGCCGCGACACGTTCGACTTCGCGCAGCTCGTGTCGCTCATGCGGCAGCTCCTCGATGCGCTCGATTTCGCGCACGCGAAGGGCGTCGTGCATCGCGACGTGAAGCCGTCGAACCTCATCGTCGGCGAGGGCGGGCAGTTGAAGATAGCCGACTTCGGGATCGCGCGAGTCGATACGTCGAACCTCACGCAGGCGGGCATGGTGATCGGCACGCCGTCGTACATGTCGCCCGAGCAGTGCCGCGGGCTCGAGGCCGATCCTCGCTCCGATCTCTTCAGCGCGGGCGTCGTGCTCTACGAGCTCCTGACGGGAGAGAAGCCCTTCCGCGGCAACCTCGAGAGCATCGCGTACAAGATCTGCCACGAGGACCCGCCCGCGCCGTCGACGCCTGAAGGGTGCTGCCTTCGGCGGTGGATCGCCTGGTGGCCACCGCGCTGTCGAAATCGGTGGGCGCGCGCTTCCAGACCGCGCGCCAGTTTCGCGACGCGCTCGATGACGTCGCGAAGCTGTCGGTCGAGGTCGACCAGGGGCTCGGCACGACGGTCGTGCAGATCGGCACGCTGATGCTCGCGAAGCCCGCGGCGGCGTGGGACGACGAGACGCTGCGCACGGCGGAGCACGAGCTCGCGCGCGCCCTGGGGCCGATGGCGAAGGTCATCGTCAAGCGCGCTGCCGCGCAGACGACGGATCGCTCGGAGCTCTGTGCGATCCTCTCCGACACCATCTCGGACCCGGAATCGCGCCGTCGCTTCGTGACGGCGTTCGGCAAGGCCGGTGGCGGCCAGAGCTCGACCGGCGCGTCGGGCGTTCGCAGCGCCACGCAGCGAAGCGTCACGTCGCCGGGGACGAAGAGCGGGACGGGAAGCATGGCCGGGCCCGTCGAGGCGGCGTACGTCGAGCTCGTGACGTCGCAGCTCGCGGTGTACATCGGCCCGATCGCGCAGGTGCTCGCGCGGAAGGCGGCGCGCGAGTCGCGCACGCGCGTCGAGTTCGTGCGCCGCTGCGCCGAGAACCTCGGAACCCAGGAGCGCGCGACGTTCCTGCGCGACCTGGGCTACGAATGAGCAGGTCGGGGTCGACTTGATCCGGTCGACGGTTGCCTGGGTGAGGGTGCCCACGTAGCTCACCATCGGGTGTGGCGCGCATCCGGCGGCGTGGGAGCCCGTGTCAGAATCGGGATGCCATGGCCTGCCGCGACCTGTCGATCGGCTTCGCTTCCGCTCAGGACGCGGGCGCGATCGCGCTCATGTCGCGCGATCTGGTCGAGGCGGGACTCGGGTGGCAATACGACCGCGCGCGCGTCGCGGAGCTGATCGCGGATCGCGACAACGTCGTGGTCGTGGCGCGACACGACCCGCGCATCGCGGGCTTCGCGTCGATGAGCTTTCGCGACGATCGCGCGCACCTCGCGCTTCTCGCCGTGCAGCCTTTGCATCAGCGGCAGGGCGTGGCGAGTGCGCTGATGCGCTGGCTCACGGCATCCGCGGAGGTCGCGGGGGTCGCATCGATCCATGTCGAGCTTCGCGAGAGCAACGCGCCGGCCCGCGCCTTGTACGAGCGCGCGGGCTTCAACGAGACGCTTCGAATCCCCGGCTACTACCGCGGTCGCGAAACGGCGGTGCGCATGATGCGCCTCCTGCGCGCGCCCGACGTACCGCTGCCGGCGTGGCGCTTCAAGGGCTGATCACGCCGCCTCGTCACTGCGAGCCGCTCTGGTAGTCGTCCCAGAATCGCTGGAATTCGCCCTCGTCGAGCCGGCCATCGCGATTGCGATCGGCCTGCGAGAAATTGAAGGTCCCCGGCAAGCCCGCGACGTCGCCCGGGGTGACATACCCGCGGCGCTCCTTGTCGAGCGTATCGAAAGCCCACAGCGACGAGCTGGTGCGCGAGGGCGCCTCGGTGCTCGCCGTGTCGGGGCGCGTCAGGGTGGCTGCGTGTCGAGCGGCGTGCCCGCCGAGTTGTTCGGCTCGAGCAGCGACGACGATTGCGCGAAGGCCACGCTCACACTGAGCGAGGCCGCAACCACCAGCATGCGTTGACGAATGCGATCCATCGCGTTTTCCTTCAAGGTGTCCGTGCCCGAACGTTAAGGAATGCGGGAGGCCCGGCGCTGTAGGCGCTGCCCCGTTGCGCGCGTGGGACGACCGCGCGACGCGATATCAGGCGAAGAAGAAGTCGACCATCCGGGCGATCTGGCCGCGCATCATCTCCCGGCCGTAGACGACGCTGCACCCGCTGTCGAGCGCGAGCTCGAGGAGGGGCGTGCGCTCGGGCTTGACGACCGCGTCGAAGACCACGAGCTCCCGCGGAAGACGCGAGGCCGCCACGGGAAGGCGCGCGTCGCCGAGCATCCCCACGGGCGTCGCGTTGAAGAGGATGTCGATGCCCTCGGTGGCCGGCGGGCCCACGCGGACGTCGATGCCGGGGGCTGCGCGCGCGACCTTCGCTGCGAGCGCTTCCGCGCGCGCGGCGTCGACGTCGAAGAGCACGAGCGATGCGGGCCGCTCCATCGCCACCGCCACGGCGATGGCCGAGCCCGCGCCGCCGGCGCCGATCAGCATCGCGCGCTTGCCGGCGAGCGAAACGCCGCGTCGCCGGAACGCCTCGACGCATCCCATCCCGTCGAATATGTCGCCGCGAAGGCGGCCGTCGCGGCCGCGGGCAAGCGCGTTGATCGCGCCCACGGCCCGCGCCTGCGCGCCCAGCTCGTCGGCGAGCTCGCACGCGCGGACCTTGTACGGGATGGTGAAGACGAGTCCGCCCACGTTGGGCATGCGCATGACGGCGGGCACCACGGCGTCGAAGTCCGCGGGCAGCACGTGCAGGGGGACGAGCACGGCATCGTGGCCCCGCGACGTCATCTCGGCGGTGATCATCTCGGGCGAGCGCACCTGCTCGATGGGGTCGCCCACGATGCCGAACACGCGGGTCTTTCCCGAGACGTAGTCGACCTGGTCCGCGTCGTGCGCCATGGCGGTCGATGGTAGCATCCGCGCTGCGCCGCCGCCGACCCGTCGCCATGCTCCCTCGCTGGATCACCTGGTTCTACTTAGCGTACCTCGCGATACGGATCGCGCTCCTGGTGCTGGGCTCGTTCGGCAGCCTCTGGCTCAACACGCTGCTGCCGACCGGCTTCACGCTCAACTGGTACCGCGACGTGGCGATGGACCGCAGCTTCCAGCGAGCGTTCCTCGCAAGCCTTGCCGTGGCGGGCATCGCGTGCGCGGCGTGCGTGCTCGCAGGCCTGCCGCTCGCCTACGCGATCTTCCGCGCGCGGCGCAAGGTCGTGCGATCGCTCTCCCGCGTGCTCTACCAGCTTCCGGTGGCGCTTCCGCCGCTCGTGCTCGCCTTCGGCTTCATCCTCGTCTTCTCGTCCGACACGCTCCCGTGGCTCGGCAGCATCTGGCTCCTCGCGGCGGGGCACGTGGTGCTCGGCCTGCCGTATTTCCTGCAGACGGTGGTCGCGGACATGCAGCGCCTCGGCCTTCGCACGCTCGAGGATGCGGCGGAATCGCTCGGGAGCTCGGGCTGGCAGCGCTTCGTGCACGTCGTGCTGCCGTCGCTGCGCCACTCGATCCTGTCGGGGCTCGTGATCGTGGCCGCGCTCTCGCTGGGCGAGTTCCAGTTCAGCAACCTCGTGGCGGGATTTCTCAACCGTACGTATCCCGTCGTGCTCCTGCAGGCGTTCTACGGCGCGACGGGCTTCGCGTGCGCGGCCACCGTCGTGCTCCTGCTGCTCGCGCTCGCCGCGGCGGTCGCGGGCGGCGTCGTGTCGGGCGGCGCCGCCAGGCTTCGCGGGGCCGCGGCGTGAGCGCCGCACCGGCCCCGGCGGTCTCGCTTACGGGCGTCTCGTACCGCTACCCCGGGACGCAGGCCGGCGTGCGCGACGCGACGCTCGACATCGCGCCCGGCGAGCTCGTCGTGTGCATCGGCCCGTCGGGGTGCGGCAAGACGACGCTCCTCAGGCTCGTCGCGGGGTTCCTCGTGCCCGACGCGGGCTCGATCCACCTGGCCGGCCGCGACGTGAGCGCGCTGCCGACCCGCGCGCGGGAATGCGGCATCGTGTTCCAGAGCTATGCGCTGTTCCCGCACATGCGGGTGTGGGAGAACGTGGCCTACCCGCTGCGCGTGCGCGACGTTCCCGCCGAGGAGCGCAAGCGGCGCGCGCACGCCATGCTCGAGCAGGTCGGGCTCGCGGGCTTCGGCGACCGCCTTCCCGTGCAGCTCTCGGGCGGCCAGCAGCAGCGCGTGGCGCTCGGGCGCGCGCTGGTCTTCAACCCCAGCGCGCTTCTCCTCGACGAGCCGCTGTCGGCGCTCGACGCCGCGACGCGCACGACGATGCGCGACGAGATCCGCCGCATCCAGCGCGAGCACGGCATCGCGTCGCTCCTCATCACGCACGACCAGGACGAGGCGCTGTCGCTCGCGGATCGCGTCGTCGTCATGCGCGACGGCCGCATCGTGCAGGATGCCCCGCCGCGCGCGATCTACGACGCGCCGGCGGACGCCTTCGTCGCGAACTTCGTCGGGCGCGCGAATCTCCTCGACGCGACGGTCGCCGGGCCGGACGCGGTCGACACCGCGATCGGGCGGCTCCTCACGGGCGAGCACGGCTGCGCGACCGGCGCCGCCATGCGCCTCCTCGTGCGGCCCGAGCGGATCGAGATCGCCCGCCCTTTGGGCGATGCTCCCCGCCCTTTGGGCGATACCCTCCGCCCCTTGGGCGATAGCTTGCGCCCCGATGGCGAGAACGTCTTCGCGGGCGAGGTCGTGCGCGACCGCTTCTTCGGCGCCGCCCGACGCGTCGACGTGGCGATAGGCGCCGCGCGTCTCGAATTGGAAACCAATGCGCGCGATACTGTGCGGTGGATCCGCATTCCCCGCGACGCCGTCCAGTTCCTGCAGGACACTTGACCCACGAAGGGAGGAAGCACCATGGCAACTGCAACCCGCTCGATCGTCGCCTTCGCCGCGGCGGCCTTCGCCGCAGTCGCGATCGCGCAGACGGCCGCCGACGGCCCCGAGCTCTATCCGGGCGAGAAGGCGCTGTACGAAGCCGCGAAGAAGGAAGGCATGGTGGTGAGCTTCGACACCGGCCCCACCTGGGCCAACTGGGCCGCGCAGTTCGCGGCGTTCAAGAAGCGCTACCCGGACGTCGAGATCACGTACAACGACATCGGATCGGCCGCGACGGTGGTGGCGCTCGACAAGTCGAAGAATCGCCCGCAAGCGGACACCGCGTACTACTTCGCGGCCTCCGCGGTGGACGCCGCGAACAAGAACCTCGTCGCGCCGTTCAAGCCGGTCAACTTCGACAAGCTGCCCGCGGTCTTCCGCGATCCCGACGGCAAGTGGTTCACGATCCACACGCTGACGGTGGCGTTCGTCGTCAACACGAAGCTCGTGAAGAACGTCCCGCAGTCGTGGGCCGACCTCCTGAAGCCCGAGTACAAGAACTCGATCGTCTACCTCGATCCGCGCTCGACCGGCGTGGGCCAGGTGATGTCGTTCGCCGCCAACTTCGGCATGGGCGGCGACATGAGCAACCTGCAGCCGGGCTTCGACTATTTCGGCAAGCTGCACCAGTCGGGCAACGTGCTGCGCGTGCTCGGCACCACGCCTTACGCGCAGTTCGTGAAGGGCGAGATTCCCATCTGGATCAGCTACGAGAACGACGGGCTCAAGGCCAAGTACACCGACGGCCTGGGCGACGCGGTGGCGGTGGTGGTGCCGAAGGAGGCGTCCGCCGCGGCGCCGTACGGGATCAGCCTGGTGGAGAAGGGGCCCAACCCCAACGCCGGCAAGCTGTGGCTCAACTTCATCATGACCGACATGGGGCAGGGCATCTTCGCGCAGGGCTTCGTGCGGCCGTCGGTGCCGGGCGTGAAGCTCCCCGACAACGTCGCCGACAAGCTGCCCGCCGCGCCGCAGGTGCGTCCGCTCGACGTCCGGGCCGCTGCGGCGAAGAAGGCCGACATCGACAAGGGATGGGCGGCGGCCACCGGGACGAAGTGACCGGCGGCCCGCGCTTACCGGAGCGATCGAATGGCGCTGCTCGCGCTGCCCGCCGTGCTGCTGCTCGCGCTGTTCTTCGTGCTGCCCGTGGCGGGCGTCGCGGTGGACGCGCTGCGCGAGGGCACGGCGGCGTTCGCGCGGGTGATCGCGGTGCCCGGCTTCTGGTCGGCGGTGGGCGGCAGCGCCGCGCTCACCGCCGTGGCGAGCCTCCTCTCCACCGCCGTGGGCGTGGCGGTGGCGCTGCACCTGTCGCGCCTGTCGCCCCGGCGGCGCACCGTGCTCACGTTCGTGATCGCGCTCCCGCTCACGTTCTCGGGACTCATCGTCGCGTATGGATTCATCCTGGGCTACGGACGCGCGGGATTCGTGACGCAGCTCCTCGCGGGCCTGGGGCTCGATGCCGCCAGCGTGGGCGCGGCGCTATTCACGCCGGTGGGGCTCGCGTTCGCGTCGTCGTACTACCTCATCCCGCGCGTGGTGATCGGCATCCTGCCGGTGCTCGTCAACTTCGACCGTGCGCAACTCGCCGCGGCGGAGTCGCTGGGCGCCACTTCCGCGCAGGCGTTCAGGCAGGTGCTGCTGCCGCAGGTGGCAGCACCCATCGTCGCGTCGCTGTGCCTCGTGGCCGCCGTGGTATTCGGCGCGTACGGCACGGCGCTGGCGCTCGTGGGGACGCAGCTTCCCATCCTTCCGCTGCGCCTTTACAGCCTCGTCTCCGAGACGGGCTCCGACTTTCCCGCGGCGGCGGCGCTCGCGCTCCTCATCACCGCCGTGTGCGCGAGCGTCCTCACTTTCGGCGAATGGATCGGCACGCGACATGAGCGCCATCTTTGAACTGGATCGCGCGGCGCGCGACCTCTTCGACACGCACGGCCATCGCTTCGATGCGTCGACGCGCACGTGGGCCGCGGGTCCGGCCGCGGCGACGTCCACGTCGCGCGAGCGCATCGATCTCCTGGCGGCGGTGGCATGGCTCAATCGCGACAGCGGACATCCGCTGCGCGTGCCGGTGGGCGTGATCGGGCCGCGCGAGGCCACGCCCGCGCAGCTTCGGGCCGCGCTTCGCGTGGGCGAGCTCCTGGGCGACTGCGGCATCACGGTCGTCTGCGGCGGCAGGCAGGGCGTGATGCAGGCGGTGTGCGAGGGCGTCGCGCGCGTCGGCGGCCGCTCGATCGGCCTCCTGCCCGGCACCGACGCCGCGGAAGCCAATCCCGTCGTCGGCGTGGCCATCGCCACCGGCATCGGCGACAGCTACGGCACGTTGTCCGAGGTCGCCCTCGGCCGCCAGTTCGGCAAGCTCGTCGTCGGCCTCGAGGGCGCGGCCGACGTCGACGGCGTCGTGCACGCCGCCACGCCGGAGGATGCCGTGTCGCGCGTCGCCTGTGCCGTCCTCTCGATCAAG
>JBGAIS010000059.1:0-20311 GCA_044225355.1 Casimicrobiaceae bacterium
TGACGACCATAGCCCGCTGGCCCCACTCCTTCCCATCCCGAACAGGACCGTGAAACGGCGGTACGCCGATGATAGTACGGACCTCCCGTGCGAAAGTAGGTCATCGTCAGGCACCTTCAACGCCAAACGCCCAGCCCCCCCGCTGGGCGTTTCGCTTTCTGACCTCGCTTTGCTCGGTGTCGCGCGATCGCGCCCGGGGGATCGATCGGGCTTGCTAGTGCGCGACGACCTTGGGTCTTGCGACGACGTAGCAGAAATCGCTGTCGAGCACGCCCTTCTCCACGAGCGTCTGCTCGTACAGGAAGATCATCTTGAGGAGGGACGCCTCGGTATCGTTCTTCACGTCGAAGTTGGACATGACGTGATTGAGCAGGACGTGCAGGAGCGTCCCGCCGTAGCGACGGAGCTCGAGCACCTCGAAGTGCTTGCCGAGGAGCGGGATGATCTCGGCGGAATTCACCGCTTCGGTGGGATCCATCGCGATCATCTCGTCGATGGTGGGGCGCGTGATCTCGCGCAGCGTGTCGCCGTTGACCGCACTGTACTGAAGGCGAGGCGGCAGCGCATGCAGGACGCGATTCATGAGCTCGAGCTGGGCGTCGGTCCACTGGAAGCGGGTCGGCCCGACGTACTCGTTGAACATGAAGACGCCACCCGGCTTGAGCGACCGCGCGATCTGCGAATAGACGTGATCGAGGTCCTCGAAGTGATGCAGCGACATCTTCGCCACGACGAAATCGTAGGCGCGCGCCGGGAGCTCCAGGCGGTTGATGTCGGCCACCTCGTAGCGCAGGCGCGCGGAGAGGCCGTCCCTGGCCGCGAGCTCGTTGGCGAGGCGGATGGACTCCGGGCTCGCGTCGTAGGCGTCGATGGACTTGGCCGCCTTGAGCTGGATGAGCGCGCGCTCCAGGTTGCCGCCGCCGCAGCCCAGGCTCAACGCCTTGTCGACCGGCATCGCGGGCAGGTGCTTGCGGAAGAAGTGCTGCAGGTAATAGAGCGAGCGGTCTCCGGAGAGCTGCGGCCGGATATGCTCGACCTCGATGAACTCCCAATCGAGCCAGCCCTTCAGCTCCTTGCTCTCGACCGCCGCGACGGTGCGATCCCAGTGGCCGCCTTCGGCCGGCGGCGTCGACGGCGCTGCCGCGACGCCCGGCGCGGGCGCGGCCGGCATCACCTCCACGCTCCGCTTGGCCTTCTGCACCATCCGGTGGACGAGCGTGCCGGAGAGGTGCTTCTTGACGAAGCGGAACGCGCCGGGCTTGCTCTTGAGGAGCCCCACGGTGCGGACGATGACACGGTCGGCTATCTGGCCCATGGCGTCATTGTAAGGGCCCCGCCTGATAAACTCGCGGCGAAGCTTCGGCGATGACCTCCACCGCATCCTACTCGCTCTCCGTCCTGCGACGGCTGGAAGCCGAGAGCATCCACATCCTGCGCGAAGTCGCGGCCGAGTTCGAGCGGCCCGTGATGATGTACTCGGTGGGCAAGGACTCGTCCGTCATGCTCCGCCTCGCCCGGAAAGCGTTCCACCCGGGCCGCGTCCCGTTCCCCCTGCTGCACATCGACACGTCGTTCAAGTTCCCGGAGATGTACGCCTTCCGGGACCGCGCCTGCGCGGAAGCGGGCGTCGAGCTGCGGATCTCGCGCAACGAGTCCGCGATCACGAACGACGCGAATCCATGGGACCTGGGCACGGTGCGCTGCTGCGGCTTCCTCAAGACGCAAGGCCTCCTCGATGCCCTGCGCGCGGGCGGCTACGACGCGGTCATCGGCGGGGCGCGCCGCGAGGAGGAGCGCTCGCGCGCGAAGGAGCGTATCTACTCGTTCCGCGACGTCCACGGCCAGTGGGACCCGAAGCGCCAGCGACCCGAGCTCTGGAGCCTGTACAACGGGCGCATCGAGCCGGGCGAGAGCATTCGCGTGTTCCCGCTCTCGACCTGGACCGAGCTCGCCATCTGGCGCTACATCGAGCTCGAGGACATCGACGTCGTGCCGCTGTATTTCGCGGCCGAGCGCGACGTCGTCCGCCGCGGCGGGCAGCTCATCCCGGCCGGCGAGAAGACGAGGTCATGCCCGGGGAACGTGTCGAGCGCGCGATGATCCGCTTCCGGTCGCTCGATGCTATCCCTGCACCGGCGCGGTCGAATCCGATGCGCGCACCGTTGCCGACATCATCGGCGAGCTGGAGCAGACCCGCTACTCGGAGCGCGTCACGCGCGTGATCGACCACGACCAGGATGTCGATGGAGCGGAGAAGAAGGGCGAAGGCTATTTCTGATGACGCTGCCCGCGACCGCGCGCGAGCCCGACCTCCTGCGTCTCACCACCGCCGGGAGCGTCGACGACGGAAAGTCGACGCTGATCGGCCGGCTGCTGCACGACGCGGGCGCGATATACGACGACCAGCTCGAGGCCCTGCGCAAGGCGCGCGGCGGCAAGGGCGACATCGACCTGTCCCTCGTCACCGACGGCCTGCGCGCGGAGCGCGAGCAGGGCATCACGATCGACGTCGCGTATCGCTATTTCGACGCCCAAGCGACGATTCATCATCGCCGACACGCCGGGCCACGTTCAATACACGCGGAACATGGCGACGGGCGCGTCCACCGCCGACCTGGCCGTGGTCCTCATCGACGCGCGACTCGGCATCCAGACGCAGTCGCGCTACGCATTCATCGTGTCGCTGCTCGGCGTGCCGCGCGTGGTCGTCGCGGTGAACAAGATGGATCTCGTGGGCTACGACCAGGCCGCGTTCGAGCGCATCCGCGACGAGTACAGCGCGTTCGTCGCGCGGGCTGCGCCGGGCCGAGGTCAGTTCATCCCGATGAGCGCCCTCGGCGGCGACAACGTCGTCACCCGCGGCGATCGCATGCCGTGGTTCGAGGGCCTGCCGCTTCTTCCGCACCTCGAGTCGGTGTACATCGCGGGCGACGCCAACTTCGTCGACTTCCAGCTTTCCCGTGCAGCGCGTGGTCCGCCTCGGACCAGGACGGCGGCTACGCGCGGGTCAGGTGGTGTCGGGCATCGCGCGTCCGGGCGACGAGGTGGGTGGTGCTGCCGTCGGACGGCGCACGCGCATCGAGCGCATCGTCGACATGGACCTTGATCGCGAGGTCGCGTTCCCGCCCCAGGCCGTGACGCTGTGCCTCGCCGACGACGTCGACGTGAGCCGCGGCGACCCCATCGCGCACCCGAACAACGTGCCGCGCGTCGAGCGGGCGATCGAGGCGATGGCCGTGTGGATGGACGAGGCGCCGCTCGAGGTCCTACGCGCGTATCGTCGGCACGAAGACGTGCACGGTCAAGGCCACCTGCAGCGAGATCGTCTATCGAGTCAACCCGGACACGCTGCGCCGCGAGTTCGTTGAGCGCCTCGGCCTCAACGAGATCGGCCGCGTCCGGTTCACGCTCTTCCAGCCGCTGTTCGTCGACGAGTATCGGCGCAATCGCGCGACGGGCGCGTTCATCGTCGTCGACCCCGCGAGCAACGCGACGTCGGGCGCCGGCATGATCATCGAGCGCAAGGCGATGTCGATGACGAGGGCAAGGCGCCGGCGGCCACGTGAGCAGCAACGTCACGCGCCAGGCGAGCGTTCCGCCGCGGACCGCGCCCGCGTGCTGCGCCAGCGACCGCTCACCGTGTGGTTCACGGGCCTGTCCGGATCGGGGCGTTCGACGATCGCGCATGCGCTCGAGCGCAAGCTGATCGACGCGGGACACGCGTGCTTCGTGCTCGACGGCGACAACCTGCGCCACGGCCTCAATCGCGACCTGGGCTTCTCGCCCGACGCGCGCCGCGAGAACGTGCGCCGGGTCGCCGAGACCGCGCACCTCATGAACGATGCCGGGCTCATCGTGGTCACCGCGCTCATCTCGCCCTATCGCGAGGACCGCGAGATGGCGCGCGCCATCGTCGGGGCGGACCGCTTCTTCGAGACGTATCTCTCGGCGGGCGTGGACGCGTGCGAGAGCCGCGACCCCCGCGGCCTGTACGCGAAGGCGCGGCGCGGCGAGATCGCCGATTTCACCGGCGTGAGCGCGCCCTACGAGCCGCCCGCCGAGGCGTCGATCGTCCTCGATACCGCAAGCGACAGCGTCGAGCGCTGCGTCGAGGCGCTCTACGACGCCGTGGTGGGCCGCGCCGGCTGACCGTAGGTCGCGAACTTCTCGAGCACCACGCGCATCTCCTCGTCGTCCAGGATGGCAGGCTCCCCCGCCTGGAGCGCGACCCAGTACATCTGCGCGAGCGACTCCACCTCGACCGCGAGCGCGAGCGCGCGCTCGAGCGTCGCGCCGATCGCGATCACGCCGTGGTTCGCAAGGAGGCACGCGTGGCGTCCCTCGAGCGCGGCGATCGCGTGGTCGGACAGCGCCTGCGTGCCGAACGTGGCGTACGGCGCGCACCGGATGTCGTGGCCGCCGGCCACGGCCACCATGTAGTGGAATGCGGGGATGCCGCGGCGCAGGCACGCGAGCGAGGTCGCGTACGTCGAGTGCGTGTGCACGACGGCCTGGGCGTCCGCGCGACCGGCGTAGATGTCGCGATGGAACCGCCACTCGGAGGATGGCGCGCGCGTGCCGTGCGCCTCGCCCTCCAGCGTGACCGCGACGATGTCGGCGGGCGTGGTGCGGTCGTAGGCGAGCCCGCTGGGCGTCACGAGGAAACCGTCGAAGACGCCGGCGCGCCAGCGCGCGCTCACGTTTCCGGACTTGCCGCGGTTGATGCCCGCGGCGTTCATCGCGAGCGCGGTCTCGATGACGCTCTGGCGCAGCGCCTGCTCGCTCACGTCAGGCCCGGTCGGGGAACATCGCCGACAGCCATTCCTTCGACGCGCGCGTGATACCGCGCTCGGTCACAAGGCCGCTCACGAGGCGCGCGGGTGTGACGTCGAAGGCGTAATTGACCGCTTTCGTATTGTGCGGGGCGATGGCGACGCGCACCGCCTGCCCGTAGTCGTCGCGGCCCCCGACCAGCAGCACTTCGTCCGGGTCGCGCGTCTCGATGGGGATGGCGTCGCCGGACGGCAACGACCAGTCGATGGTGGGCGACGGCAGCGCCACGTAGAACGGGACGTTGTTGTCGCGCGCGGCCAGCGCCTTGTCGTAGGTGCCGATCTTGTTGCACACGTCGCCATTGCGAGCGACCCGGTCGGCGCCGACGATCACGAGGTCGACGTCGCCGCGCTGCATGAGGTATCCGCTGGCGCTGTCGGCGACGAGCGTGTGCGGAATGCCGCGTTGGTCGAGCTCCCACGCGGTGAGGCTCGCCCCCTGCATGCGCGGCCGCGTCTCGCTCACCCACACGTTGAGCGCGAGACCCGTGGCGTGCGCCATGAAGAGCGGCGCGGTGGCCGTTCCCCATCCGCACGTGGCGAGCGCGCCGGCGTTGCAGTGGGTCATCACGCGGACCGGCCCCGGCCGGCGCGCCGCGATGCCGCGCAGGAGCGCGATGCCGTGCTCGCCGATGGCGTGGTTGATCACGACGTCCTCCGCGGCGATGGCGTCCGCCTCGATCCATGCGGCGTCGGCGCGCGCGGAAGGCGCGAGCGGGCCCACGACGCCGCGAACGCGGTCGAGCGCCCAGCGCAGGTTGACGGCGGTGGGCCGCGTGGCGTCGAGCACGGCATGGGCCTTGGCGAGCGCCGCGTCGGACGCGTCGCGGTCGAGCGCGAGCGCAAGGCCGTAGGCGCCCACGGCGCCGATGAGGGGCGCGCCGCGGATCCACATCCTGCGAATGGCGAGCGCGGCGGCCTCGGCGTCGGCCACCTTGATGCGCACGAGCGTGTGCGGCAGCGCGCGCTGGTCGATGACGTCGATGTGTCTCGCCCGCGGCGGGCGCACCAGCGCGCGATACGGTGCGGGGTCGGCGTGCGGGTGGGTGACGTCGCGCTGCATGGCGCGATTCTACGACGCTACTTGAGCACCTGGACCAGGTTGTTGAAGTCGTCGGTCCATACCCGCCAGTCGCGGCGCGGCACGATCTCGCTGGCCGCCTCCTTGAGCTTGGGATCGGACAGCCGCGCGGGATCGGTCGCCACCAGGATCCAGCTCGACGAGCTCGCGAGCGGAAGCGTGCCGTCGTCGTCGATCCACAGCGTGCCGAGCCCGAGCTCGTGCGCGATGCCCTCGACCACCGGCACCAGGTCGAGGTAGCGGTTCGTGACGTGGAAGGCGATCACGCCGTCGGGCTTCATGTGCCGCAGGTAGACGGCCATCGCCTCCTTGGTGATGAGGTGCACCGGGATGGCGTCGCTCGAGAAGGCGTCGATGGCGAGGACGTCGAACTTCTGCGGCGGCTCGCGCTCGAGGCTCAGGCGAGCGTCGCCGAGCGCGATCTCGATGGTCGCGTCGCTGTCCTTGAGGTACGAGAAGTCGCGCCGCGCGATGCCGATGACGCCGGGATTGATGTCGTAGAAGCGGTAGACGTCGCCCTTGCTGCCGTACGCGGCAATGGTGCCGGTGCCGAGGCCGATGACGCCGACCTTGATCGGATCCTTGCGCGGATGCATGCCCTCGATGACCCGCCCCACGCCGGAGTTGGCCGTGTAGTAGCTCGTCGGCTCGCGACGGAAGTCGTCGGCCATGTACTGCTTGCCGTGCATGATGTTGCCGTGGATAAGCGTGCGCCGCGCGCCGCTCGTCTCGTCGACGGTCTCCTGCACGCGCAGCACGCCGTAGAAGTTGCGGGTCGCGACGATGGTGGATTGGTAGAACTCGACGATGCCCCATACCCCGCACCCGAGCGTCGAGACGAGCGCCAGGATGGCGAGCGTGGGGAAGACGCGCGCGTCGCGACGCGATTGCCACAGGAGCAGGAGCGCGCACAGCACGAGCACGCCCGCGAGCTCGAAGTCGGCGGGCAGGACCATGGGCGCGAGGATGCCGACCACCGCGGAGCCGACGGCGCCGCCGAGCGACACCATGAGATAGAAGCGCGTGAGGTACGCGGGCGCGGGCTTGAGGCGCACGAGCTCGCCGTGGCAGAACATGCACGCGAGGAAGAGGCCCACGCCGAACACGCCGATCTGCAGCGTCATGTCGTGGGTCACGCGCGAGTCCGCGATCGACCACGCCATGATGCCCAGCCCCGCCGACAGCGCGGCCAGGAAGAGGCCGCGCCGGTACCATCCCTTGCCGTCGAAGCACAGGATGAACGTGAGGAGGTAGATCGTGAGCGGCGCGATCCACAGGAGCGGCACCGACGCGACGTTCTGCGTGATGTGGTTGCTCACCGCCAGGAGGAGGAGCGAGCCGGTGCCCGCGAGCGTGCACCAGAGCACCTGCCGCGCGAACGTGGGCGGCGGCTCGAGGGCGTCGGGCTCCTCGGCCCGCGCCTCGACCGGCCCGTCCGACGCCCCCTTGAGGCTCGCGAACGCGGCGGCGCACGTGAGCGCGACGAACACCACGTAGGCCGCCGACCACACCCACGCCTGCGCACGCGTCGCGATCCACGGCTCGACCAGGAACGGATAGCCCACGAGCGCCAGCAGCGACGCGAGGTTCGACAGCGCGAAGAGGCGGTACGGGTTGCGGCCGGGGAATCGCCGCGCGAACCACGCCTGCACGAGCGGGCTCGTGGTCGAGAGCAGGAAGTAGGGCAGCCCGATGGTCGCCGTGAGGAGCCCCAGGATCAGGAAGATCGGGTTCTCGCTGCCCGCCGGTTTCCAGAACGCGCCCGGAACGATCGGCAGCACGACGAGGCTCACGAGGAGGAGCGCCACGTGCAGCCGCACCTGCGCCCGCGCGCGCAGCCGTCGCACGGAGAAATCGGCGTACGCGTAGCCCAGGAGCAGCGCCGTCTGGAAGAACACGAGGCACGTCGCCCACACCGCGGCCGAACCACCGAACCACGGCAGGATCTGCTTCGCGACGATGGGTTGCACGAGGAACAGCAGGAAGGCGCTGGCGAAGATCGTGAGGGCGAAAAGCGGCATCGGCTAAAGTCGGCAGCGCGAGGGAGAGGCATTGTATCGGGAGTTGTCGAGGGGCCCGCGCCTCGGTCGCTCGTCGCTGCTACCATCGGCTTCGTGAGCGCCGCGCGCCCTTTGCTCGACGAGGCCAACGCCGCCTTCGTGCAGGGCGGCGTCTCGATCGTCGCGGCGTCCCGCGACGCAGGCCTCGTCCCGTCGATAGGCCGCGCGATGGGGTGCACGGTGTCCGGCGACCGCCGCGGCGTCAGCCTGCTCGTCGCCGCGAGCCAGGCGGCGCGGCTTCTCGACGATGTTCGTGGATGCGGGCGAGTCGCCGTGGTGTTCAGCCAGCCGTCCACCCATCGAACGCTCCAGTTGAAGGCCGAGGATGCCCGCGTGCGAGACCTGCGCCCGGGCGAGTTCGACGTGGTCCTCCGGTACGTCGATGCCTTCGCCGCCGAGGTCGAGCCGCTCGGGCACACCCGGGGCCAGGCGCGCACGCTCCTCACGTGCCGGGAGGACGACGTGATCGCCGTCGACTTCACGCCCACGGAGGCGTTCGAGCAGACGCCGGGTCCGAAGGCCGGCACGCCGCTCGGCGCCGCACCATGACGATCCCGCTCGACGCTATCCGCCTCGCGCTCGAAGGCGCCATTCCCTCGGTGGTCGCCACGTCGTCGCCCGACGGCGTTCCCAACGTGTCGCACGTGTCGCAGGTCTACTACGTCGACCCGGAGCACGTCGCGCTCTCCTTCCAGTTCTTCAACAAGACGCGCGCGAACGTGATCGCCACGCGTCGCGCCGCGGTCTTCGTGATCGACCCCGTGTCGATCGCGCGTTACTACCTGTCGCTCGAGTACGTTCGCGTCGAGACGAGCGGTCCGCTGTTCGAGCGCATGAAGGCGCACCTCGCGGGCATCGCGTCGCACACCGGCATGGCGGGCGTCTTCCGGCTGCAGGGCGCGGACGTGTATCGCGTAAGGTCGATCGAGAAGATCCCCGGCCCGACGCTGCCTTCCGCGGAGCCGCAGCGTCACCACCTGGCCGCGGTGCGCACGATCGCGCAGCGCGTCGCGGGATGCGCCGACCTGTCCAATCTTCTCGACGAGGCGCTGGCGGCGCTCGACGACGCGCTCGGCATCCGGCACGCGATGATCCTCATGGCCGATGCGCGAGCGGAGAAGCTCTACACCGTAGCGAGCCGCGGGTACGACGCGTCCGGCGTCGGCTCCGAGATCGCGTTCGGCGAGGGCGTGATCGGCGTCGCAGCGCGCGAGCGCACGCCGATCCGCATCATGCATCGCGCGTACGAATGGGGATACGGCCGCGCGATCCGCGACAGCGCGGCGGCCGGCGGCTACGCGAGCCTCATCGAGACCGAGATCCCGGTGCCCGGGTTGCCGGACTCGCGCAGCCAGCTCGCGGTGCCGATCGTCGCCGGCAGCGCGCTGTCCGCGGTGCTCTACGTCGAGGACGTGCTCGACCGGCGATTCGGATTCGACGACGAGGATGCGCTCGTCGCCGTCGCCGCGCTCCTCGGGCCCACGATCAAGGGCATGCAGGAGCTCGCGGAGTCGACGACCGATGCCCAGCCGTCAGGCCGCCGCGCGCCCCCGGTGCAGGGTCCGCCGGTGACCATTCGGCACTACGCGGCCGACGACAGCGTGTTCCTCGGCGACGACTACCTCATCAAGGGCGTGGCGGGCGCCATCTTCTGGAAGCTCCTTCGCGACTACACGCAGGCGGGCCGTACCGACTTCACGAACCGCGAGCTGCGCCTCGACGCGTCGATCGGCCTTCCCGACATTGCGGACAACCTCGAGGCGCGGCTCATCCTGCTTTCGCGCAGGCTCGCCGAGCGCGCGCCGCATCTCGCGATCGAGAAGACCGGCCGGGGGCGCTTCCGCTTCTGCGTGCGCCAGCCGGTCGATCTCGTCGACGTCGCCTAGCTCCGCCGATTCCGTGAGATGGGGCACGATGCCTCGTCAGGCGGCGAGGGCGAGCTCGAGCTTGCGCAGGCCCGCGGGATCGACGTGCGCCTTGGCGAGCGCGACCACGCCTTCGTAGACGGGAGCCGGAGAGCCGCGGCGCGCACGCCCGCGACGAGCGCGCCGCGCTCGGCGGGTGACATGGCGGGCAGCATCCAGCGCAGCGCGAGGCGCGCCTGGTCGGGGACTGGCGCGCGCGGATGGTCGCCTCCATCGCGCGGAGCTCGTCGTCGTCGTAGGCTGCCCAGAGGTGCGCGTTGTGCACGGTCTCCTCCTCGTGCATGTGGACGAAGTTCTCGCCGACGAAGTGCGCGAGGCTTGCGTACAGGGCGGCCGCGGCGCTCGCGCGGGTCGTGGAGGGCGCGCGGGCAAGGGCCTCGACCTGCCGCTCGAGCGAGGCGATGGCGGCGGCATGGCCGACGTGCTCGTCCGCGATGCGCGCGGTGGATCCGGGGCGCCGCGCCTCGATCATCGGGTGCACGAGCGTGTTCTCGATCTCGACGTGGTGGCGGCAGAACTGCAGGAGCTCGCGGACGCTCACGATGGCGTCGCTCACCTCGCGCGCGTCGGTGGCGTCGAGGCGGCCCATGCGCGCAAGCGACTCCGTCATGGCGAGGCGCAGCGCCTTGTGGATGAGCGCGTACGGGTTGTGGCGGGATGACGTGTTCACGATCCGATCCTTCCTGGGCGGAGGCTCGCGAGGGGACGCGAGCGATGGAACGGATTGTGGGAGATCGCGCGGGAACGCGTCGCTAAATGATCCCTCACGCAAGCCTAAGAATTCCTTAACCGGGCGCCGCGGCCTCCGTGGCGTGATCCGGCGGCGCGTCAGGCGCCACCGGGTGGACGGCGGCCCATCGCTGCGCGAACGCCTGCCACGCGAGCACCATGAACACGACGACGAGCGGCGCCAGGTGCAGCGTGGCGCGGTTCACCGTCGTCTGGTCGGTGATGTAGTAGCTCGCGGTGGTGAAGCCGAACACGACGAACAGGAACACGAGCCCGCCCGCGACGAGCGTCGTCAGCGCCGCCATGCGGCCGTCGAGGAGCGACCGCCACGCGATGATCGCCATCGCGATGGCGCCGTACCAGAGGATGTGCCAGTTGCCGAGCAGGAAATAGCTCTCGGCGAGGTCGCCCCACGCAGGCGCGTAGGTGAGCGCGAGCTCGTAGTTGAAGAGCCGAAGCTTGAAGCGCGCGAGCACGACGAGCAGCACGAGCGCGAGTGCGAACCCGGCGAAGGCGATGCGAACGCCGTGGCGAGGCCAGCGGACGACGATCAGCGCGGGCAGGAGCGTGGCCGCCCAGAACCAGCCGGGGTTCTTGACCTGGGTGCACGCGACGGCGAACAGCACCGCGCACGCGGCGTCGCGCGCGCTCCGGTTGCCCGCCCAGCGGAGCAACGCGAGCGCGGCGGCGGTGTAGTACGCGGCCATCGGCAGGTCGGCGTAACCCGCGAGCGCGACGTGCACGTTCGCGAGCGGCAGCGACGCGACCAGGAACGCGCCCGCGAGGGCGGTGAGCGTAGCGGCGCCGAGCGCGCGCAGCCCGCCGTACGCCACGAGCGTGAGCGACACGCCGATGCACCACCACGGCACGTTCATGAGCGTGTCGTCCCAGCGGCCCAGCACGAGGCAGCTCCACACCTGAAGGAGCGGCATCGTCGGCGGGTACTCGGGCGACGCGTCGAAATAGAGCCCGCCGCCGGCCGCGAGCCAGGCATCCTGGCGCGCGAACGGCACGATGTGCGACAGCTCGTACCAGACGCGGGCCTTGGTCGCCCACTGCGTCCACGCGTCCCAAGGGTAGAGCGGCCGCGAGAGGATCTCCGCGCCGAGGAGCGCGCGCGCAGCGCGAGCCACGCGAGGAGGATCCACCACACGGCGCGCGCGACGCCCGCGAGGCCCGGCGGGTAGGCGAGCGAGCGCAAGGACGCGCGCACGGTCGCGGCGAGCGGGCCCGGACGGCGCCACGCGACGAAGGAGAGCGCCGCCGCGAGCACGGCCAACGGAAGCCCGACCGTCCACGCGCCGTAGGCGCCGGCCGCGGCCGACAGAAGGCGCATCCACGCCGTCAGCGCGAACGCCCCGACGAGGTAGCCGGCGCCGAGCGTCCAGGGCAGCTCGCCGTCCTCGACGATGGCGGGGCGTATCGCGGCGAGGAAGGCCACGCCGAGCCACCAGGGCAGGAGCGCCGCGACGAGAAGGGCGAGAGCGTCCATGTCAGAGCACCTTGAGCAGGGCCGCGCCGGGCTCGACCAGCACCGCCTCGGCCGAGACGGGCTCGCTGCCTTCGATGCGGAGCTTCTTCTCCTCGGCGTTGTACGCGATGCCGCGCCGATGGTAGACGAGGACGTAGTCGCCCGGGCGCAGCGACGACGCCTGCGGCAGCGTGTTGCGGAACGGGTCGAACAGCACGTTGTGCGGATAGAGGTGATACGCGCCGCGCCCGCGGAAGTAGGCGGCGTCGGCCACCACGAAGACGCGCGCGGGCGCCTGCGGCAGCTTGGCGCGGGCCTTCTCCACGAACGCGAACAGCGGCCCATCCTCGGCCGCGAGGTGGCGCTCGCGCCAGTCCTTGCCGGCGTAGGTCGAGCGCGTTTGCGCGACCTGCCGCGCGAGGTTCGCGGTCCACTGCGCGTCGAGGAGCGCCCACGCGACGAGGAAGAGGAGCGCGATCGCCGCGGGGAGCGCCGCGAGCGCGCGCTTCCTCCACGCGATGGCGAGCCAGATCGCGAGGGCGAGGGCCGCGACGACGAAGAGCAGCGTCGGCAGCGGGAGATCCTGCACCTCCGCGCCGCCGGTGATGGTGTTGATGGACGTGCCCGACCACGGCTCGAAGGCGACCCATTCACGGAAGCGATCGGCGAGCTGGCCCGGCGCGCCGCCCGGCTTCGCGTCCATGCCGACGATGCGCGGCGGCTCCCCGATGGGCCCGCGTATCGCAAGCGCGACGCCCGTGATGCGGCCGACCCAGTCCGGGTTCTTCGCCATCGTCACGGGAGCAAGGCGTCCCGCGACGACGGCCAGGGGCACGGCGTTGATCTTGTTCGGCGCGTAGTCGCTCTTCCACAGGAAGCGGACGTCGGCGTCGGCGGGGAATCCGAAGCCGTTCCACGCGACGATGGGATATTGCGCGGAGCGGAAATCGGTGCTCGCGCTCAGCACCGCGACGCCGCCCGCGTCCACCGCGGTGACGGCGAGCGCATCGCCGTCGACCGATCCCGTCCCGCGCGCGACGGTGAACGAGCGCGCGCCGACGCCTTGCGTGGACGCGCCCGGGAACCACGCGCCGGGCACGCTAGCGACGAGGTACACGGCGAGGCACGCCACCAGCGCGACCACGAACCACGCGAGGGCGCTGGGCGGCGCTAGCGCGCGTTGTGGCTCGTCAGGATGTGCCAAAGCGTCAGGACCAGGATGCGCAGGTCGAACCACAACGACCAGTTGTCGATGTAGTAGAGGTCGTATTGTATCCGCTGGGTGAGGTCGCTGTCGCCGCGGAGGTCGTTCACCTGCGCCCATCCCGTGATGCCCGCCTTCACGAGATGCTTCTGCATGTAGCCCGGTATCTCCTGGCGGAAGCGCTCCACGAACTCGGGGCGCTCAGGACGCGGTCCGACGAGCGACATCTCCCCGCGCAGCACGTTGGCGAGCTGCGGGAGCTCGTCGAGGCTCGTGCGGCGCAGGAACGCGCCGAAAGGCGTCGCGCGCCGCTCGCCCTGCCGAGTCCAGACGGGGCCCGTCGCGGCCTCGGCGTCGACCGGCATGGTGCGGAACTTGAGCATGGAGAAGCGCTCGCCGTTCCACGTCACGCGTTCCTGGCGGTACAGCACCGGGCCGGCCGACGAGAGCCGCACGCCGAACGCGATGAGGAGGAGGAGCGGCGACGCGATGGCGATGAGGACGCTCGCGAGCGTGTAGTCCTCGATCGCCTTCACGATGCGATTGATGCCCGACATGGGCGTCTCGGTGAGCGAGATCACGGGCAGCCCCGCGACGTCGGTCATCGAGTGGTTGAGGAGGTGGAAGCTGTAGATGTCGGGCACGAAGCGGATCTCGACCGCGTGCTCGCGCAGCATCGACAGGATGCCGCGGATGCGGGCCTCGGCGCGCAGCGGCAGCGCGATCCACACCTGGTCCACGGTGCCCGCGGCGACGTCGGCGCCGAGCCGCTCGTCGATGGGCAGCACCGGGCGGCCCGACACCGTGGTGCCCGTCCGGGTCGCGTCGTCGTCGTAGAACGCGCGCACGCTGAGGCCGGCCCAGGGGGAGCTCGCGAGCCGCGCGACCACGGTGCGCCCGAGCGTCCCCGCGCCGACGATGGCGATGTGGCGCTGGTTGAGCCCGCGAATGCGGAGCGCGCGCAGCCCGAGCCGTATGAAGAGGCGCATCGCCGTCGTGAGCACGAAGCCGCTCGCGAGCCACGCGGTGACCCACACCCGGGAGTAGGCGTCGCCCATCTTGGTCGCGAACATCGCGATGCCGGTGATGGCCGCGAGCACGATCCACGCGAGCGTCAGGCGCCGCAGCTCGTCCGCCATGGCGGCGCCCCGCTGCGGCTCGTAGAGCTCGAACATGGGGAACACAGTGGCGAGCGCCAGCGCGCCGACGGCAAGGAAGAGGAGGTAAGGGTCGGGCAGCGAGAAGGTGCCGAGGTACCAGCGGTACACGACGAAGCCCGACGCGACCGTGAGCAGCGGGTCGCAGATGCGCAGCGTCGCTGCGAACAGCGCGGCGTGGGGCTTCAGGACGCTGCGGACCATGCGGAATTATCCTCCGCGCCGACGCGCTCCCTCCACACCCGCTCGACAACCTCCGTATAGGCGGCAACGAAGCGCGCCGTCGCGAACGTCTCCGCCTGCGCGCGGCACGCCTCGGGCTCGAGGCGAACGGCCTCGAAGCGCTCGACCGCCTCGACGATGGCGGGCGCGGCCTGCTCGCCGAAGAACACGCCCGTGAGTCCGTCGCGGACGGTCTCCGTGGCGCCGCCCCGTCCGTAGGCGATCACCGGCGCCCCGCAGGCCTGCGCCTCGACCGGCAGGATGCCGAAGTCTTCCTCGGCCGCGAAGACGAAGGCGCGCGCACCGCGCAGGAGCTCGCGCATCCGCTCGCGCGTGACGCGCCCGACGAACTGCACGTTCGCTCCCGCCGCGGCGCGGATGCGCGCGTCCTCCGGCCCTTCGCCGGCGACGACGAGGCGACGGCCGGGCATCGACCGGAACGCCGCCGCGATGAGGTCGATGCGCTTGTACGGGACGAAGCGCGACGCGGTCATGTAGTAATCGCCTCGCGCGCCCGCTCCCGGCGTGAAGTAGTCCGTGTCGACCGGCGGGGGGACGACGATCGCGTCGCGGCCGTACGAGCGCTCGATGCGACTGCGCACGTACTGCGAGTTGGCGATGAACTGCGTCACGCGCGCGCTCGACGCGCGGTCCCAGTCGCGCAGGCGGTCGAGCAGGTGATGGACGACGAGCCCGCGAACGCCGCTGGCGAGGCCGCGCGGCCCGAGGTATTGCTCGCGCAGGTCCCACGCGTAGCGCATCGGCGTGTGGCAGTAGCACACGTGGACGCGGGGAGGCTTCGCGATCGCGCCCTTGGCCACGGCGTGCGAGCTCGACAGCACGAGGTCGTACGCGGAGAAGTCGAGGGCCTCGATGGCGCGCGGGAAGAGCGGCAGGTAGCCGCGGAAGCGCTTGCGCGCGCCGGGCATGCGCTGGATGAACGACGTTCGCGCATGCTTGCCGCCGAGCAGCGCGCGCTGCGCGTCCGGGAGGAAATCGACGAGCGCGAACAGGTCGGCGGACGGGTACGCGCGGAGGATCTCGGCCAGCACGTTCTCGCCGCCGCCCCACGTGGCGAGCCAGTCGTGCACGACCGCGATGCGCGCGCCGTTCACCCGCGCATCGCCCCGTCGATCGTGCGTACCGTCGCCTGCGCGCACGCGTCCCACGAGAACGCCTGCGCGCGCGCACGGCCGGCGATCGCGAGACGCGCACGCAGGGGCTCGTCGTTGGCAAGGAGCATGAGCGAGCGCGCGATGTCGTCCTCGGATTCCGGGTTGCAGTACACGGCGGCGTCGCCGCAGACCTCGGGCAGCGCGCCGGCCCGTCCCGCGAGCACCGGCACGCCGGCGGCCATGGCCTCCAGGGCGGGAAGGCCGAAGCCTTCGTGCAGCGAGGGCTGCGCCACGAACTGCGCGTTCGCGACCACCTGCACGAGCTCGGCGAACGGAAGGTCCTGCAGGACATCGACGCGGTCGCCAAGCGCTGCGGCGAGCGCCAGCGCCTCGCGGTCGACGCTTCGCAAGCCGCGATGGCGCGCGACGAGCACGAGCCGGTGCGGGATCCGGTCACGCACCCGCGCGAACGCGCGCAGCAGCCGCGCGACGTTCTTGTGCGGCTTGAGGAGGCCCACGTAGACGATGGTCGGGGGTGGCTTCCGGGAAGGCTGCGCCGCGGACCACGCGGCGTCGACGCCGAGCGGTGTCACGTGCAGGCGCGCGGCATCGAGCCCACCCACGCGCACGGCCTCCCCGCGCGTGAACTGCGACACGCACAGCACCGCGCGGGCGCGGCGGCGGATCGCGCGCATCCACAGGCGCACCGGTAGCGCGCGCGAGCGCCCGGCAAGCGCGGGCGCGGTGAGTGGGAGGAGATCGTGCAGCGTCACCACGAGCGGCAGGCGTCCGCGCAGCGGCACGTCGAAGTGGGGGGTCCAGAGGACGTCGCCTGCCGCGGTGCCCGGCGGCGTCGCCGCGAGGTCCGAAAGCGAGAGCGGCGTCGCGCTCCAGGCGATCGTGGACGCATGCGCGCCGGCGAGCGCCGCGACCGCTTCGCGAGCGGCCGGCGACGCCATGACGACGGGCGTCCACCGCGCGAGCGCCGGCAACGCGCGCGGCAGCACCTCCGCGAGATATGTCCCGATGCCCGAGTGGCCGGCGAGCCTTGCGTCGATCAGCAGGCGCGCCATGGCCCGCTACGTCGTGCGCGCGGGAAGGGCGCCGGGATAGACACCCGCGAGCGATCCGGTCTTGGAGCACGCGAACGCGTAGCGATCGCCGCGCCGGAAATCCTCGCAGCCCTCCCAGTCGTCGAAGGCGGGCGCGAGCGTGAGGCACGTGTACCCGACGGCGCGCGCCATGTCGTGCACCGCCCCCGGCGACGGCAGGAAGACGAGCTGGTAGTCGGCCGACATGCGTGGGTCGTCGAGCGGCTCGTGGCGCAGGTCGATCACGTTGCGCGGGTCGTTGTACACCGTCGAATCGATGAGGAGCACGTCGCGGCTCACGCGCGAGATGCGCTCGAGGAGCTCCATGGGCTTGCACACGTGATAGAGGAGTCCGAGGCACAGGACGACGTCGAACGGGCCGCCCCACGACGCGAGGTCGCCCTCGAAGACGTTGTCCTCCATGAAGCGATAGCGCGCGGGATCGACGCCTTTCGCGCGGAAGACGAGCTCGGCCTGCTCGATGTGCGACGGCCGCGCGTCGATGCCCACCACGTGCGCGCATCCGCCCTCGATGGCGGCCAGCGACCAGAAGCCCGCGTTGCAGCCGAGGTCCAGCACGCGCTTGCCCGCGAAGCCGCCCGCCTTCGCGAGCGGGTCCATGAAGAAGCGCTTGCGCTGCGCGTGCCGGTTGATCCACGTGCGGTCGTGAATGGGGGTCCTTATGCCCGCGAGGTCGAACTCGTAATGCCAGCGCGGGTTGCGGTCGATCCCGCGCCGGATCTCTTCCTGGGTCAGCGACATGCCGGCGATTCTATCGCGCGTGGAAAGCCGGCAGGACGGTCGCCTCCGGATGCGGGGCGGGCGAGGCGGTGAGCTCGCGTGCGTACAGGTAGATGGCGAACACGGCGTAGACGAGCGTGAGGAGGCCGGTCTGCGAGAACTGGCCGCTCACGCCGAAGTAGAGGGCGAGGCTCATCCACGCGCCGAGCTGCAGGCGGTTGGCGAAGCGCCACCCGGGAACGCAGAGCGCCTGCATCACCACGAAGGCGAACCCCAGGGTGAAGAGGATGCCCGTCTCGGCCAGGAGCTCGATCCAGATGTTCTCGTTCTTGGCGATCACGGCGCGATCGACGCCGATCTTGTTCACGCCGGGAAGCTCGTCGTCGAATCGTGTGTGCACATAGGCGTCGTACGCGCGCGGGCCGACGCCGAACCACGGGTGCTTGAGGAACACCTGCACGCCCATGGCGCCGATCAGCACGCGGTCGGTACCGGAGGTCGTGTGGTCTGCGAGGTTCAAGTCCGCCGAGAATATCGAGATCTTCTCCGTTCCCGACAGCGCGGGCGGGGCGGCCTGCGCGGGGGCCGTCGCGGAAGGGGCGGCCACCGGCGCCGGCGCGACCGGCGCAAGCGAAGGCGTGGGAATGAACAGCGCGATCACCGTCACGGGCAGGAGGAACGAGAGGTAGCTCCGGGCGAACACGCGCGGATCGAGCACGAGGAGGAGGAGCCCCAGCCCCACGAACAGCACCCATCCCGTCTTGGCGGTCGACTGCACGAGCATGAACATGAGGGTGGCGAGCAGCACGCACGTCGCGAGCGACGGCCGCCGCTGCACGAGCACTATGGGCAGGAGCAGGAAGGCGAAGATGTTGAGGAAGTGCGGCCAGCCCGCGAGGCCGTTGATGCGGTACAGGTCGAAGTGCTCCTGGGGGCTGAAGAGGACGTGCCCGAAGCCGTAGATCGACACGAACTGCACGACGCAGAACAACGTGATGAGGGAGAGGCTCGCCGTCAGGCACGCGCGGATGCGGTTGCCGGAGAAGCGCTGCACCTTGAGGAACGCGTAGATCGTGGCGATGGCGAAGGCGTCGAAGGCGAGCCAGAGCGTCCATGCCACGGAATCGCGAATGTCCGCGCTAGTCGCCACGGACACCGCGAGCGGCGCGAGGGGAAGGAACACCCACCGCGGCACGCGGGCGAGGGCGTCGCGCGCGACCGCGAGCATCGCCGCCGGCGAGAAGAGCCACATGCCCGCGACGAGGAAGTAGCCGAGCTTGACCTTGCGTCCGTCGACCAGCACGAAGAGGAGGTCCGCTGACAGCAGGAAGAGCGTGACGGCGAGCCACGCCGAGGCGAGGATGCGCGCGCGACCCGCGCCGCGTGCCGCCTGCGCGGATGGCCTAGAGGACATCGGCAAATCCCCGTCGCGACCGCTGGAAGCCGAAGAAGCCGATCCACGCCACCGCGAGCGAGAGCGCCCACAGGGCGAGCAGCGGCGCCGGGGCGGGCCACGCGCCGGACAGGAGCGCGCCGCGGACCATGCCGATGAAGACGGCGATGGGGTTCATGTCGATCACGAACCGCCACTCGGGCGGCACCGCCGACGCGGGGTAGAAGACGGGGCTCGCGAACAGCAGCACCAGCGCCACGAAGCCGACGACCTGCGAGAGGTCGCGCAGGTACACGCCGAGCGCGGCGCATCCGTAGACGACCCCGAGCGCCATGAGCGCGAGCGGCGCGACGATGAAGGGCAGCGAAGCCACGCTCAACGGCAGTCCGCCCGTCTTGGCGAGGACGGCAACGACGAGCAGCGCGACGCCCACGAGGAAGTGGAACGCCGCCACCACGAGCACGGACCACGGCAGGATCGACAGCGGGAACACCACCTTCTTCACGAGGTTGCGGTGGTCGACCACGAGGTGCGGGGCGCGCGTCATGCACTCCGCGAAGAAGCCGTGCACGATCATGCCCGCGTACACGGCGAGCGCGAATCCGGTCCGGTCGTCGACGGGGCCGTCCCACCGGATGCGGAACACGATGCTGAACACGAACGTGTACACGGCCAGCAGCAGCAGGGGATTGATGATGGCCCATCCGAAGCCCAGGAGCGACCCGCGGTAGCGTCCCGAAAGCTCGCGCCGCGAGAACTGCCACAGGAGGCTCGCGTGCTCGAACACGGCGCCGAACAGCGCCGCGGGACCGACGGAATGGCGCGCGGGCGTCATCGGGCAGGCACGCGGGGCGGCCACGCGAGCCCGTAGGCCGCGCCCGTCCGGGCGAGGTTGCGGTTGTAGAGCGGATCCTCGAGGGCGTCGGGCCAGAGCGCGGCGAAGCGCGCCTCCTCGTCGCGCGAGAGCGCGGCGTTCGCGGGGTCGTCGGAGAGCCCCCTCGATGCCGATTCGTGGTGGCGCAGCGCCGCGTACGGAGTGACGAGCGTCCGGTAACCGGCGCTCGCGAGGCGCAGCCCCAGGTCGAGGTCGTTGCACGACACCGCGAGCGACTCGTTCATGCCGCCCACCGCGAGGTAGCGGTCGCGCATCACGGCGGCGCACGCCGTGATGACGCCGCCCACCTCGCGCACCGCGCTCGCGCGTCCGTACGGCCCCGCGAATCCGCGAGGCGTCCCGATCCACGGGCGATCGCCCACGCCGTTGAGCCCGAGCACGACGCCCGCGTGCTG
>JBGAIS010000304.1:0-2548 GCA_044225355.1 Casimicrobiaceae bacterium
ATCCGGCGCGAGCTCCACGCGTCGGCCACCGAGCTCCAGTGGGTGATCGACGCGTACACGATCGTGATGGCGAGCTTCCTCATGCTCGCAGGCGCGATGGCGGACCGCTTCGGCCGCCGGCGCACGCTGCAAGCCGGCATGGCGATCTTCACGACGGCGTCGCTCCTGTGCAGCCTGGCGGTCGACGTGCGATGGCTGATCGCCGCTCGCACGCTCCAGGCGCTGGGCGCCTCGATGATGAACCCGGTCGCGATGTCCATCATCGTCCACACGTTCGACGACCCGAAGGCCCGCGCCCGCGCGATCGGCATCTGGGGCGCGGTCGCGGGCATCTCCATGGCGCTCGGTCCCGTGGCGGGCGGCGCGCTCACGCAGGCGGTCGGATGGCACGCGATCTTCTGGATCAACGTGCCCGTCGGCGTCCTCGCCCTGTGGCTCACCGCTCGCTACGTGCCAGAGTCCCGCGCGCCGCATCCGAGGCGCGCCGATCCGCTCGGCCAGGGCCTCCTCCTCGTCGCGCTGGCGGCGCTCGTCTTCGCGGTGATCGAGAGCGGCCGCGGCGCGTCGGTGGCGGCGAGCGCGCTGTCGATCGCCGCGATAGCCACCGCTGCCCTCGTCGCGCACGAGCGCCGGCGCGACGAGCCGCTCCTCGACCTTCGCTTCTTCCGTAGCCTTCCGTTCAGCGCGGCCACGGTGATCGCGGTCTCGATGTTCGCGGCGTTCAGCGGCTTCCTGTTCCTCTCCTCCCTCTACCTGCAGGAGGTTCGCGGCCTCAGCGCCTTCGAGGCCGGGACGATGCTCGTGGCGGCGGCGCTCCCGGTGATGATCGCGTCCCCGCTGTCGGGCCGCATCGTCGCGTCGCGCGGCGCGCGACTCCCGCTGATCGCGAGCGGCGCGATGCTCGCCACCAGCGCGCTCGCGCTGACGCAACTGCAGTCGAGCACGCCGCTGCCGGCGCTCGCCGTGGTGTTCGCGCTCTTCGGCGCGGGGTTCGGCATGGTCAACGCGCCGGTCACCTTCGCGGCGGTCTCGGGCATGCCGCGCGCGCAAGCCGGCCTCGCCTCGGCCGTGGCGTCCACCAGCCGGCAGATCGGCATGTCGATGGGCGTCGCGCTCGCCGGCGCGCTGGCGGTGGTCCCGCCCGATCACGACGCGACGGCGTGGGCCGGATTCGCGGGCACGACGCACGTCTTCTGGTGGACGCTCGTGGCACTCGGTCTCCTCATCGCCATCCTGGGCGTGGCCTCGACCGGCGAGCGCGCGCGCGCCAGCACGCAACGCATCGCGCATCTCCTGCAGGAGCCGCGGGCGGGCGCCGCATGACCTATCGCGCGAAGCGCCGGCCCGGCCAGGGCGAGCCCGACCTCGCGTGGCGGCTCCTGGTCGAGCTCGTCATGGACACGCGCGTCGAGTGGCGCCGCAAGGTCGCCGAGGCTACGGGCCTACCCTTCAGCCGCGCGCGAGCGCTGTGGCGTCTCGAGCACGGCCCGATGACGCTCGCCGAGATCGCGCAGGACCTCGGCACCGATGCTCCCGCGGCCACGGTGCTCATCAACGCGCTCGAGTCGCGCGGCCTCGTGAAGCGAGCGCCGCATCCCAGCGACCGTCGCGCGAAGCAGGTGTCGCTCACGCCCGCGGGACGTCGCACGCTCGCGATCGTCGAGAGGATCACGGACGCGCCGCCCGCATCGCTCGAGCGCCTGCCCAAGGCGGAGCTCGCGGCGCTGCGGAAGACGCTGGAGAAGATCGTGCTCGCCGGCGGGGACGCACCGCCCGGCGATTGATTGACGCCGCACGGGGCGCGCGCTGCGGCAAGGCGGCCCGAGCCTACCCCGGCTGCTTCTCTTCCTCGAGGAGGTCGGCGTCCTCCTGGCCCCGCGCCTCGTTGCGCTCCACCGCGAGGTTCGACAGGTAGTCGGCGGTGATGTCGCCCGTGATGTACTTGCCGTCGAAGCACGACGCCTCGAAGTTCACGAGCCTGGGATTGGCCTTGCGCACGGCGTCCTTCAGCGCGTCGAGGTCCTGGTAGATGAGGAGGTCGGCGCCGATCTCGACCGCGATCTCGGCTTCGGTGCGCCCGGTGGCGACGAGCTCGCTCTGGTTCGGCATGTCGATGCCGTAGACGTTGGGATAGCGCACGGGCGGCGCGGCGGAGGCGAAGTACACCTTGCGCGCTCCGGCATCGCGGGCCATGTTCACGATCTCGCGCGACGTGGTGCCGCGCACGATGGAGTCGTCGACGAGCAGCACGACCTTGTCCTTGAACTCGATGCCGACGGGATTCAACTTCTGGCGCACGCTCTTCTTGCGCATCGCCTGCCCCGGCATGATGAACGTGCGGCCGATGTAGCGATTCTTGACGAAGCCCTCGCGATACTTGAGCCCCAGCCTGTTCGCGAGCTCGAGCGCGGACGGACGGCTCGAATCCGGAATGGGAATGACGACGTCGATGTCCTGCGCCTCGGGCATGTTGCGGATCTTCTCCGCGAGCGCGCCGCCCATGTTGAGCCGCGCCTCGTACACCGACGTGCCGTCGATCACGGAGTCG
>JBGAIS010000305.1:0-2539 GCA_044225355.1 Casimicrobiaceae bacterium
GTGCTCGGGGTCCATCTCGCCCAGCGCCACGACCTCGCGCACGGCGACCACGGTCCGCCTCGCGGCGGCCGCCATCACGGGTCCGAAGTTGCGCGCAGCCTTGCGATACGTGACGTTGCCGAATCGATCTGCACGTAGCGCATCGATCAGCGCGAGGTCGCCATGCAGGGGGCGCTCGAGGAGATAGGTTCGGCCGTCGAGCTCACGCTCCTCCTTGCCCGCCGCGAGCGGCGTGCCCACGCCGGTGGGCGTGTAGAACCCGCCGAGGCCGGCGCCCGCCGCGCGGATGCGCTCGGCGAGGTTGCCTTGCGGGACCAGCTCGAGCTCGACCTTGCCGCTGCGGTAGAGATCGTCGAACACCTGCGGGCCGAGCGAGCTCCGGGGAAAGCTGCAGACGATCTTGCGAACGCGTCCGGCCTTGAAGAGCCCGGCAAGGCCGGCCGTACCCGTGCCGGCGTTGTTGCACACGATCGTAAGCTCGCGCGCGCCCTGCTCGAGGAGGGCATCGATCAGTGCGAACGACATGCCGGCGTCACCGAATCCGCTCAACATGACGGTCGACCCGTCGCGCACGTCGCCGATCGCCTCCGCCGCAGAAGGCGCCACTTTGTTCAGCATCTTCCGCTACCCCGCCTTCGCCGGGCGAAACATCGGCACGGGCGTGCCATCGGAGCACGGCTTGAACACGACCTCGACGTCGTCACCGATCCGCACGCTGTCGAGGTCGCAGTCCACGATATTGGTCAGCATGGTGACGCCCTCATCCAGCGTCACGAGCGCCACTGCGATGGGCGACGGCACGCCACGGCGCGCGACGGTGAGCGAATAGACTCGTCCGCGTCCCCTCGCCGCCCGCCAGGACGTGCGGTCGCTTCCGCACAGCGGGCAGATCGCTCGCGGGAAATAGTGGATCTCGCCGCAGGCCTCGCAACGCTTGAGAAGGAGCTTGCCCTCCCGCGCGCCCTGCCAGAAGGGCTCGTCGCCTGGCAGCATGACGGGCGGATCGATGACGCGGTCGACGTACGGCGTGGGCATCAGTGCCGCTCGAGGATCAGGGTGGCGCTGCCATGGCGGCCGCCGAGGAAGCCGCCCATGCCTTGCGCGAGCGCCAACCCACAGTTCAGCACCTGGACTCCTGCCGCCGCCTCGTGCCGCAGCTGGCGCACCGCCTCGATTACCTTGGTCATGCCGCCTCGATTCGCCGGATGGTTGTTGCAAAGTCCGCCGCCGTCGGTGTTCACCGGCAGGCGCCCCACGCCGGCGATGAGGTTGCCGTCGGCGACGAAGCGTCCGCCCTTGCCCTTCTCGCAGAAGCCGAGATCCTCGAGCTGCACCAGCACGGTGATCGTGAAGCTGTCGTAGATCGATGCGTACTGTATGTCCGCAGGTCGCACGCGCGCCTCGCTAAATGCCGCCTCGCCCGACCATGCCGCCGCCGAGCGCGTGAGGTCGACCCGGCCGCCCTGGCCACCCTTGATCGCCTCGCCCGCGCCGCGCACGGAGACAAGCGGCCTCGCCAGCGAGCGCGCGATCTGCGAGCGCGTGACCACCAGCGCGCCTCCGCCATCGCTCACGACGCAACAGTCCATGCGATGCAAAGGATCGGAGATCATCGGTGATCCGAGCACGTCATCGGCGGTGACCACGTCGCGCAGCATCGCATGGGGATTGTGCTTCGCGTGGTGCGATGCCGCCACCTTGATCCATGCGAGATCGGCGCCCGTCGTGCCGTACTCGTGCATGTGCCGCGCGGCGACGAGCGCGTAACTGTTGACGGTCGCCACCCGGTAGGGTGTCTCGAACGGTCCGTCCGGCACGGTCGACGCGAAGGCGCGAGGGAGAAGTCCGCTGCTCGCTTCCGCGCGCGGGCGCCCGGCCAGCGTGATCAGGGCAACGTCGCACTTGCCGGCGGCGATGGCCTGCGCCGCGTGCGCGACGTGCACGAGGTACGACGACCCGCCCGTATCCGTGGCGTCGACGTGGCGCGGCCGCAGGCCGAGGTAGTCGACCATGTTGACAGGACCCAGTCCCGGGGCATCGCCCGCGCAGAAGTACCCGTCGACGTCGCGCAGCGTCAGGCCCGCGTCGAGGAGCGCGCCGCGCGCGACCTCGGCGTGCAATTGCGCGACGCTCTTGTCGGGCGCCGAGCGGGTCGGATGCTCGAAGGCGCCGACGATGTACGCGCGTTGTGTGATGTCCATCGTGTGACGGCCGAGTGGCGGGGCGCCCCGCGGCGCGCGGACGCGCCCCTCAGGTTAGTTCGCCTTGAGCCCCATGTCCCGGATGACGGGCACCCATTGCTGGATCTCGGCTTGCAGGAACTGGTCCATCTGGGCGGGCGTTCCCCCGCGCGGCTCGACACCCATCGGCTTGACCTGCGCCACGAACTGCGGCTCCGCGAGGACTTTGTTGATCAGCTCGTTGATGCGCTTGATGTCGGCGGCAGGCGTGCCGGCAGGCGCGGCCACGCTGAGCCAGAACGACACGTCGGCGGGGAAGCCCGCTTCCTTGAACGTGGGCACGTCCGGAAGCTGTGGCA